>CAIVGO010000252.1 GCA_903905445.1 uncultured Bacteroidota bacterium | reverse complement strand
GGGCAGCCAAAATGGGTTTTGGTATTGAATTTCAGCGGCATTTCGCTGCGTTTGGCATAATTACGGGCGTTGCGATAGTAAGTAGCATCGGTTGCGATCAGCACTTTTTCAGGGCCATGTTCCGGGCAACGTTTGTGCATGTACACTTGTTCATCTTCAATTACCACTTTCGCGTCTACGCGGCGCAGGCACTGGGAACACAGGGATAAAGTAAAATCGTAGTAAATATAAGGCCGTTCCATAATCTTAAATTTTAGGTTTTGACATTAAAACAAAAATGGGGAAATGCACCGTTTTAATCTTTTCGGCACCCCATTTTGCCTTAAATTCCTCAATTATTGGCTCCAATGGGTTGCTTTGATGTTGCTTTTCGTAATGCTGCACAGCCGACCAGGATTGTAAAAAGCCAATCAATTGTTCAAATTCCCATTCAAAATACATGTCGAAAACCGGACAAGCCATTTTTTCATAAGGAAAGGGCAGGCTTTCGTAGGCATCATCAATATACTGCCGTTCGGCATCCCAGTATGGCCCCACGATATCGCGATAAAAATGGTCAATTTGAGCATCTAAAACGGCATCATCAAACCGCAGCAAGCCATATCCAAACAAGACCAATAAGCCGTCGGGACGTAAAACGCGTTCAATTTCAGCATAAAATCGCTCAAAATCAAACCAATGCGCCGCTTGTCCTACTACCACCAAGTCAAAATCCTGGTCCGGTGCACCCGAATTTTCTGCCGGTGCCAAAGCGTATTGTACATTTGGCAAAACAGGCGCCTGCGCCAATTGTCCGGCACTGATATCACTCGCGTACACGCGGGTAAAGCGCATCGCCAGGGCTTGTGCGACCTGCCCGTTGCCAGTGCCACAATCCCAGGCAGATTCAAAACGAGGGGTGTGTTGGAAAATAAAATCGTACAGTGCAGACGGGTAAATTGGACGAAATTTTGCGTAAGTAGCGGCTTGTTTGGAAAAATTATCTTTCATGGGTGCCGTCAATTAGGTTTAGTTTTGGAAGAAAATGTTGTGGTGCTGCGCAGCATCCAGGGGGTATAATACAGCAATCCCGCGATCGCTGCCAATTGTAAGGTCGATAATCCAAATGGAAAAAACCAAACCGGCTTCAGCCATTCTATGCATAAACGCCAAAGTAAATAGCCGATCATAAATATTTTAAAACGAACCCCGTCGGCGAGCGGGCGCCTGCTTTCCAGCCACAAGATAAAAAACGCTAGGCAGGCCAAAAAGCAAATTTCATACAAGTTTACCGGATGCCGCGGGATGCCATCGCCCAAATCGATGCCCCAGGGCAAGCTGGTAGGGATGCCGTAAGTCCCATCTGCCTTACCCGCTAAATGACAACCCATGCGGCCAATACCCATTCCGAGCATAATCGGAAACGTCATCAAATCGCCCGAAGAAGCGCGCACACCGATGATTTTTTTTACCAGTTCTACGCCGATCAGCCCGCCCAATAACCCACCTAAAATGGTTTTATTGGCAAAAAAATAAACTAAGGTCCATTGATCGATCAAATCAGGCCGTTCCAAAATGCCCAATACATGGCTGCCAAAAAAAGCCCCGCCCGCCGCACCGATAAAAATAAACCAGCGCTGTTCCGTCGTAATCGGGTCGGACACGCGCTTGCGCAACCACTGGTAATACTGAAAACCCAGGGTGAAGGAGAGTAGTTCAAAAATTAAGTGCAAAGTATAGTCAACGCAAAGTGGTTATGAAAACAGCTGGCTTCTAATCCATTGAAAATCCGTTTTTTATCCATCCATCCTTCAAATCCATTTAAATCTGGGTATGCTTTTAACGTTTTTTTAAGAAAAAGGCATTAAACCTATCCCGTTGCCAGCCATCAAAGCATACGATTCCACCAAACGGAACAAAAAGGGCGCCCCCACAAACATACCATTCCACAACTAAAACACACCGAACACAACATGAAAAAGATGTTTTTTTTAGTACCAGCCATGCTCCTTTTCGGATTGTTCATCCAATCTTGCCAAAAAGACAATGAGACCAGAACCATCGTTGAGCAAGTAGTAGCAGAAGATATTGTTGCACACAATGACCTTTCTGAGCAAATCGAAACCGATGTAGATGCATCCATCGACGCTTTCACTGGTGCAGCAGAAGATCGTGGCGATTGTCCAACGGTAACGTTTGCCCAACCTAAAGGCACCTGGCCGAACACCATTACCCTCGATTATTCGGATGCCGGTTGCACGAAAAATGGCAATACATTTAAAGGTAAAATCGTAATCAGCCAATCGAATCCCATGAACTTGTTGGGCGCAACCCGCAGTTTCACCTTCCAGAACTTCTATTTCGAAAATGTAAAATTTGAAGGTTCTAAAACCGTAACCAACGCGGGCTTGAATGCCGCGGGTCAAACCTACTTCACGGTTGCCGTCAACGAAACCTTGCTATACCCCAGCGGCGCACAAGCGGTGTATTCCTCCAGCCGAACCCGTACCCAAATTGAGGGCGCAAGCACTGCCGCAAAAGCCGATGATGTATGGAGCATCACCGGCGCTGCGAGCGGCACCAACCGCAATGGTGTGAGTTATTCCTTGACGATTACCAGCCCTTTAATCAAAAAAATCGGCTGTCCCTGGATCGCACAAGGCACCCTTGAATTCACGGTGAATAATAAAACCCGCAGCCTCGATTTTGGCGACGGTACTTGTGATAAAGATGCTACGCTTACCTTGCCGGACGGAACGGTTAAGTCGGTTAAGATTCGGCATTTTTGGTGGAGATAGGTGTTTAATCTGTGAAAATCTGAGCAATCTGTGGTGTATATTGGTTACCACGGATTGCACAGATTTTCACAGATTTTTTTATTTTAGAGTATGTTTTTCATTTACAGGAATAATCGTAGAATCCTGTTTTACATTATTATTCGTTTGATTCCTTGCTGTAAATCAGGAACATTGAAATTGATCAACAGCCCAAGTTGCTTTCCAGATAATTTTAAATAGGCCATTAATTGTGCCTGGTGAACCGGTGCAATTTTATCAATGGCTTTTAGTTCTACAATTATTTGATTTTCAATTAGTAAATCAATTTTGTAACCAGCATCTAATCTTATTGATTCGTAGATAACAGGTAGGTAAACTTGCTTTTGAACGTGAAGTCCTGCCTTTTTTAATTCGTACTCTAGACATACTTCATAAGTGGATTCAAGCAAGCCCGGTCCAATTTGACGATGCACCTTATAGGCACAACCGATGATTGCATAACTGATTTCATTGAGGTTTTGAATTTCCATGCGTGTTAGGATTAATGGATTAAAAATTAAATTTTCATGCAAATTGTAAAGTGCACTTTGCAAATTACACGGTATTGTTTTAAAAAACCAAATTTTTGTGTTGTTACCCCAACAACATCTCCAAATCTGCCCGATCCAACTGCGGCATTTCTTCTCCGCCTCGGAACAGTTCTTTGCCCAGGGCCATTTTCCGCTCTTGCAGGCTACGGATTTTCTCTTCAATGGTGTCTTTTGCCAAAAAACGCAGGGCTGTAACGGGTCGTTGTTGCCCAATGCGGTGTGCCCGCGCGATGGCCTGCGCTTCTACCGCCGGATTCCACCAGGGATCGAGGATAAACACATAATCGGCTGCGGTTAAGTTGAGGCCCACGCCGCCTGCTTTGAGGGTCATGAAAAAAGCCTGCACACTGTGGTCTTCCTGAAAACGCTGTACGGCTTTGGCGCGTTCTTCGCCCGGGGTATCGCCCGTAAGCCAGGCAAACGGGTGTCCATTTTTTTCAAAAACTGCCCGAAATAGGCGCAAATGTTTCTCAAAAGAACTAAAAAACAACACTTTATGCCCCGATTTGCGCACGGTTTCCCAAAGTGCCAGCACATCCGAAAATTTACCGCTTTCGCCGCTGTATTCTGCATCTACCAGGAGCGGATGGTTGGCTAATTGGCGCAGGCGGGTGAGGGCGGCCAAAGCTTGGATGCGGGTTTTGGGATCATCGAACAGGGATAAAATTTCGTTGCGCACCGCCGATTTGAGTTGATCGTAGCGTTTGCGCTGGTCGGCACTCATTTCAGAATAAAACAACTGATCGCT
>CAIVGO010000251.1 GCA_903905445.1 uncultured Bacteroidota bacterium | reverse complement strand
GGCAGCGGCTTCGGCTTTTACCCGGCCTGAAAAACAATGGACCGCGTATTCGTCGGCACGGGTTTTTACAGAAAATACGGTACCCAACACGGTAACAGTTCCTTGCGGACTCTCCACTAAAAACGGAGCATTCGGATTTTTTACTACTTCAAAAAGCGCTTCCCCATCCAATTGAATGCGGCGCTGATGGTCCCATTGGTCTTTATAAATCGAAATAGACGAAACGGCGTTCAGGCGCACACTCGATCCATCGGGTAAGCGCACCGTTTTGCGTTCGCCTACACCTGTTGAAACCAGCATGGGTTGCTCCTTCCCGGGTTGTAAAAATGGCCAGGCAAACACCAACAACACGACGGCAGCCGCAGCCGCACTGATCCAATACAGCAACTTGCGGCGACTTTGTGGTTTAGGTGCCGCCTGCAGGAACGCGATTTTCTGCGAAAACCGGTCCCACATACCAGGTACTTCCGGGTCGGGTGTACGCAGGCGGTCGGCCGCGCGCACGAGGCGTTCTAATTCCGGGAAATCGGGATGTTGTTCCAACTGGCGTTTTTCCTGCTCCGTCAGTTCGCCGCTCAACCAGCGCGCAAGTAAGGTGTCGTCGTCAAAAATCTGATTCATGTGCTGTAATTTCCTATTCAGGTATAAAACGGTTTAGGCTGCTTTTACCCTACGCGATCGATCCTTGTATTTAAATTTTGGCTGTTAATTTGCGCAATTCGAGCAAAGCGCCGTGCATGCGTTTTTCTACGGCTTTTACACTGAGTTCCAATTGTTCGGCAATTTCGGCGTACGTCATTTTTTCGATGCGGTTCATTAAAAACACCACCCGTTGATTTTCGGGCAGTGCAGCCAGCGCTTGTTCGAGTTTTTGCTGAAATTCTTTGGTTTCCAATTCAAAATCGGGGGCTGGCGCATTGGGGCTGGGCGCCGCAGCGCTTGCTTCCTGAAATTTGAATTTTACTTGATTGTGGCGCATTTCGTCCAAAAAAAGATTGTTGGCCACCGTGTACAGGTAACTTTTCGCTTTTTCGGGCGTAACTTCACTACAGTTTTTCCACAGGCGCAGGTAGGCTTCCTGCACATAATCTTCGGCAGCCTCCCAATTGCCCGATTTGAAATAAACAAAGCGGCGCAAGCCACCGGCCAGCTGCATGAAAAGTTCCTGAAATGTTTCGGGTTGACAAGTATTCCGTTGCATGATTGTGCGAATGTAGGCAAGTTTATACGATTATATTGGCGGTAAAGTGTGTTTAGTTGTATTTTAACCCCATAAAAAAAAGAAAATGTCTTGCCGGTAGGGTGTTTTTACGCTCATCCGTTCATACAACATACCAAAATCTTTTAGCCTATGAGTCACAAAGATCGCCGCTCATTTTTGATGCCGCACCGCCGCCCCAAGCAAGACCAAATTCGGCTGACCGGCCAATTGGCTGCCGAACAACCTGCCATGCTGCAACGGGTAGCCGCCCTGGAGGCTGCGCGCGCTGCCGCACCCCCCAACTCAGGCCTCACACCTTACAGTGGTCCGTGGACGCGCACCGAAACCATCCACTTGCTGCGACGTTGCCTTTTTGGCGCTACGGCAGCGGATGTGCATTATTTTTCGGCCCTTACCCTGGACCAGGCGGTAGATCAATTGCTCGACACAACCTATACTGCGCCTGCGCCACCCGTCAACGATTACAACAGCGCCGATGTGAATGATCCCGATATCCCTTTTGGCGATACCTGGGTGGATGCGTTTTATAATATAGACGTAGAAGGGTACCGCATTGAAAGTTTGCGGGGTTGGTGGTTGCGCCGTATGATGACCAGTGAGCGCAATATCCGGGAAAAAATGGTCCTTTTTTGGCACAACCACATCCCGGTTTTGTTTGCAGAAGTATTTTCCGGGGTGTTGTTGTATCGCTATCAGAATACCTTGCGCGAAAATGCTTTGGGCAATTTTAAAGACCTCGCACGTGCCATTACGATTGATCCTGCGATGCTTTTCTTTTTGAACGGCAATGCCAATTCGGTGTTTGCGCCCGACGAAAACTATGCCCGCGAAATCCAGGAATTGTTTGTCATCGGGAAAGATTTGCCCCAGCATTACACCGAAGATGACGTAAAAGCAGCAGCACGGTTGCTGACCGGCTGGCGCATTGGCACTGATTTTAATACCTATTTTGATCCGAATCAGCACGATAAACAAGACAAGCAGTTTTCAAGTTTTTACGGCAATCGCCTCATTAAAGGCAAAGCAGGGGTAGCCGGTGGCGCGACGGAACTGGATGAATTCCTCGATATGTTGTTCGATCATCCGGAAGCCGCGCGTTTTGTTTGTCGCAAATTGTACCGCTTTTTTGTGTACCACAACATCGACGCACAAACCGAACAAAATGTCATTGAACCGCTGGCGCAAATTTTCCGCGATAACAATTACGACATTGTACCTGTATTGAGCGCCTTGCTCAAAAGCGAGCACTTTTTTGATCAACTCAACCGCGGCGCAGTCATTAAAAGCCCGATTGATGAAGTAGTTGGATTTTACCGCCAAATGGGCGTTACATTTCCCGGTTCGGCCGATCTGACCGATACATTTTACTTGAGTTATGTCTCCAATTTTGTGCTGGCAGAAATGCTGCAAACACCCGGCGACCCACCAAACGTAGCGGGCTGGCAGGCTTATTACCAGCAACCCGTGTACGACAAATTGTGGATCAACAGTTCTACCCTGCCACGCCGGGGCCAAATCAATGAATATCTATTGTTTGTGGGCCTGTTTGGCGCCAACAATGTAGCAAAGCCCGACGTATTGGCCTTTACCGAAAGCCTCAACAATCCGGGCGATCCTGATTTGCTTTTAGCCGAAGTACATGAACTGTTGCTGGGCTTGCCGGTAGCCAGTAGCGTGATTAACTACCATAAGGCTGTGCTACTTTCAAACCTGCCATCGGCCTATTACTGGACGCTTGCCTGGGAGGCCTATTTAGCCAATCCGACCGACCCGATCATCCGGGGTGAAGTAGAAAACCGTTTGAAAATCCTGTACCACGTCATCATTCAAACGGAAGAATACCAATTGGCCTAACCACAAAACGAAAGGATCATGAAACGCAGAAATTTTCTAAAAAATATAACAGCCGGGGTGGCAGTGCCTTCCTTGCTCGGCGGATTTGGCGTAAAAGCGTACGCAAACAGCCCCTATTCGCCCTTCCTTAATTCCCTCACCACCGATACCGACCATGTATTGGTGATGATTCAACTTTCGGGCGGCAATGACGGCCTTAATACCGTGGTGCCCATCGATCAATATGCCAAACTGGCGATAGGTCGTCCGGAGGTAATTTTGCCCGAAGCATCTATTTTGCCCCTGACCGGCACCAATACCGTTGGTTTGCACCCGGCCCTGGGCGGCTTGCGGGAATTGTACGATGAAGGCCAATTGCGCATTGTGCAAAATGTAGGGTATCCCAATCCCAACCTCAGCCACTTCCGCGCCACCGATAT
>CAIVGO010000250.1 GCA_903905445.1 uncultured Bacteroidota bacterium | reverse complement strand
TGGTGAATAGAGACTAATGGCGGTAAAACAGGAGATTCCAATTGCGTGTTTGGAGTTTAAGTAAATACCTAAATTCGCATTAGCGCCAGAAATCGGTTGCTCGTTAAATTCAAGGGATGCGTCCAGGTAAAACGGGTATTTAACGTGCTTTGTATTTTCATTTTTCGAAACAAGCATGGTGTCTTTTTGCGCCGAAACCAGTTGCCCCTGCGCCTGAAAATGCGTCAATAAGAAAAGCAACACAAGCAATGCAGCACCAAAATAAGCGTTGGATGGAAATTTGGAAGGTGTTTTCATTGGGAAGCGGAGGTTTTTTTCGATTGGTGCATAGGCAGCGTGAGCCCGAAACCAAAAGTAAAATGGGTTAAATTGAAAGAATGGGTTCTACTTTGACCATAACCGTCTACATAATTTGTTTTCAATTTGCCCGTATTCCCCAAGGCGGCATAAAAGTTGAGACACCAAAAACGGAGTCCAGCAGTTATACGGCCATAATAGGGCCGAGAATGTTTTAAATCATTTTGTATTGATTCGTACTCGATTGCATCCGGCGACCATCCATAGTATAATACCCTTCCGGCTTCCAACTTATAATACAAGAGTAAATTCTCGGGTTTGTCCTTAATTGCATAACCGCTAAAGTGTAATCCCAGACAACTTGCACCGTAAGAATCTCCAAGTGAAATAGGACCTCCAGCAAATAATGATAATCCGACGGCACATTTGCGGTTCAAAAAAACACCCGCATTAAGATTTAGCCCGATCCAAGCAATTAAAAAATTTTCAAGCGATGCATCAATATATATCCGGTAAGGAACGTATTTTACTTTTTCTTTTTTTAAAACAGAAGTGTCCTTTGGCGCAGAAGACACTTGCCCCTGCGCCTGAAAACACGTCAAAAAGAAAAATAGTACAAACAATGCAGCACCAAAATAGGCGCTGGATGGAAATTTGGAAGGTGTTTTCATTGGGAAGCGGAGGTTTAAATCATTGTTCTTTTTAAGAAAGATTTGGGCAAAGGAATGAGCATTAGATGCGTATTACGCATGGATTTTTATGTTTTACCCGAGTACGAACCAGACTTTTTATTCAATTTTTCGGGGAGGCAAGGTGATTCCGATTCCAAGTACGCCATGCGTGAATTTAAAAGTCTGGGTTTCAGGAGTGTAACTATTGTTTGGGTAGTTCCAAACGAGGTTGCCAGTATTACCTAAAGCAAGGTAAAAGTTTAAAAATATTAATCGCATGCCAATCGTCGTACGAAACATATATGGTTTTGAACGTTTGCTATCGAATTGGGCTTGTATACTACTCATCGTCGGGAATTCTATATAATGGGCGGGGTTAAATACTTTTCCAATGTCTATTTTGTAATAAAACATCTTTCGCGTATTGCGTTTATTAAAAGGGGATCCACAATATTGAAGCCCAATACATTGCATAAGCGTTTTCTGATTGACAACTGGTGAATAGGGACTTGTAACCGTAAAACAGGATACTCCAATTGCATGTTTTGAGTTTAAATAAACCCCCAAATTCGCATTCATACCAGAAATTGGATTACCCCCAATTTCAAGGGATACATCTAGATAAAATAGGTATTTAACGTGCTTTACTTTTTCTTTTTTGAGAATAAGCACAGAATCCTTAGGCACCGAAGACACTTGCCCCTGCGCCTGAAAACACGTCAAAAAGAAAAATACTACAAGCAATGTAGCACCAAAATATGCGCTGGATGGAAATTTGGAAGGTGTGCTCATTTGGGAGAGGAGGTTTTTTTCGATTTGTGCATGGGCAGCGTGAGCCCGCCACCAAAAGTGAAATGGGTAAAATTGTAGGAATGGGTTTGAGGTTGACCGTAATAGTCCACATAATTTGCTTTCAATTTACCCGTACTCCCCAAGGCGGCATAGAAGTTAAAACACAATAAACGAATCCCAGCAGATATACGGCCATAATAAGGCTGAGAATTTCTTATATCATATGAATAAATACCTTCACCCGATGACCGATTATAATGAAATACTTTTCCTGCTTCAAACTTATAAAACAATAAATCTTTCAAAGTGTGTTTTAATATAACATTATAGCTATATTGTAAACCCAGACAAGCCATATCGTGATAATTTGAAAGTGTAATAGGGCCCCCAGCAAAAATTGATAATCCAATGGCGTGTTTTCGATTCAAATAAACACCTGCATTTGCATTTGCTCCGATCCAGAAAGGACCCGTCATTTCAATGGATGCATCAATGTATATTGGGAAATGGACGTATGTTGCTTTTTCTTTTTTTAAAACAAGCACAGAATCCTTAGGTGCCGAAGGTACTTGCCCCTGCGCCCGGAAACACGTCAAAGAGAAAAACAGTACAAGCAATGCAGCACCAAAATATGCGCTGGCTGGAAACTTGGAAGGTGTTTTCATTTGGAAGTTGAGGTTTTTTTCGATTTGTGCATGGGCAGCGTGAGCCCGCCACCAAAAGTGAAATGGGTAAAATTGTAGGAATTAGTACCAATTTGACCGTTATTTTTTATATAATTTGTTTTCAATTTACCCGTACTCCCCAAGGCGGCATAGAAGTTGAAGCACCAAATACGGAGTCCAGCAGCTATACGGCCATAATAGGGCTGAGATTGTTTTATATCATTTTGAGCTGATACAATAGAGGGAGAATCCGTTGTCCACCTATAGTTTATTACTTTTCCTGATTCTAACTTATAGAAGACCATCATATTGGTTGAGGCATCCAAAATAGTATTAATGCTATATTGTAATCCCAGACAAGACATATTGTAAGAATCTCCAAGTGAAGGGGTTCCAACTGCAAAAATTGATAGTCCGATCGCATGTTTGCGGTTCAAATAAACACCCGCATTGGCATTTGCCCCGACCCAACCCAATCCAATTTCAATCGATGCGTCAATGTATATCGGGTAAGGAACGTATTTTACTTTTTCGTTTTTTAAAATAGACAAAGTATCCTTAGGCGCCGAAGACACTTGCCCCTGCGCCTGAAAACACGTCAAAAAGAAAAATACTACAAGCAATGCAGCACCAAAATAAGCGTTGGATGGAAATTTGGAAGGTGTTTTCATTTGGGAATAGGAGGTTAAAATGGTGTTATTGTCCTGTTTTAAATTTTCACAGGAGCAGAAAATACGGGTGATAGCAATTAAAATCAATCTATTTTCTTCTTCCTAAGCTTCCGCAGCGCTGGAAGCGCGATCCCCACCTCAAAAAAAACGCCATCCAAACGATAATATCTTATACCGGTATAATTAGGGTTGGGAGAACTATTATCATCGGCAAACGCGATTCCTTGCCTTCCTGAATGCAAATAACTGACTCCAAGGACTAGCGCCCGCATCCTAAATCCTATCGTGCCGCGGATGTAATAGTTGTTGTTCAAATCAGGCCTCAAGATGTAATTGGAATCATCGCTATAACTTGAACTAATTACTTTACCAAATTCCGCACGCATTAAAAGTCGCTTGAATGCCCCGGGCGCTTTAACAGGGGTAAAACGATACTGAAATCCGAATACCTTGCCAGAATTGGCAAAAAATATATTTCTGTAAACAACAACGCCGCCGTAAGAAACGCCAAAGCCATGCGTCTGGTTAAGGAGCACCCCTACATTCGCATTTGCTCCAAAAAAAAAGAGCCCAAGATTAAAATCTAAATAGGGACTGAACGGCTGGGTAACTTTGGAAGAATCTTGACCCTGTTTTACAGGAATGGGTACTTGCGCCTGCGCCTGGCTTGATATAAATAAAACAATAAGTAATACGATGGAAATAAGGCAACAGCCGCGTCGTAAAATTTTGAACGGTAAATGAAGCAGATTAAACATGGGTTGGCTTAAGTTGGTTAAGCCCTATTAACACTCAAATCCCGTGCCACGAAACAGGTGACACGGGATTTGAAAACATTAAATACCCTTTTTATCTTTCTCTTTTTCCTCTTCTCGCCGATGCCCAAAAATCTTCTTAAATAAACCCTGCTTTTTCCCATCCACGGGTTCCTCTTCTTTTTTGGAGGCCGGATCTACAGGCGCCTCGCTGGGCTCGTTTTCAGTGGTTTTATCAGGTTTTTTGGTGTAAATCAGGATAATGGAATCTCGGAAACTCGAATCCTGCTGCATTAAAGTATGGAAAGAGTCGGGATTGATGCCAATCCAGGGGTAACAACCCAATTCAGAAGAAACTTCTGGCTTGGGATCCGGGAATTTCTCCGTCACCAACTTGCCCAACTTGCGGTCATTCGCAATTTTATGCCAAAACCAGGCAACAATCGGCAAGGCCATTGCCGAACCCTGGCCCAATACCATGGAACGGAAACGCACGGCCGGACTCGGTGCGCCCACCCAGGCACCCGTAACCAACTGCGGATTGTAACAAATAAACCAGCCATCCGATTGATTTTGGGTGGTACCAGTTTTACCTGCAAAATCACCCGTGATGCCAAAACCCCGGCGCAAACGTGAGCCCGTGCCGTAATTAATGACATTTTGCAGCATTTCAGTCATAATGGAGGCCTGGTCTTCAGTCAGTGCCTGCACATGGGGACCTAGACTGGGATTCAGGGCCAATTCTTTTTTATAATCGTATAACACATTGCCGTTGCGGTCTTCCACTTTCAGGACGGTCACTGGCTCGGGCCGCATACCAGCATTGGCCATAGTGCCGTACACTTTGATCATATCATACAAAGTGATATCCGCCGCACCTAAACTAATGCCATATTCGCGGGGCAAACGGCTGGTAATGCCCATTTTTTCAGCAAGATCAATGGTTTTTTGAATGCCTACTTTTTCAATCAATTGCGCGGCTACCACATTTACCGATTTGGTCAGTGCGCCCGACATCGAGTAAAAACCACCATAACTTTCATCCGAATTATGGGGTTCCCAATCTACAATTTTCTTGATTTCATTGGGGAAATAGTCACAAGGAGCAACACCTTCCTGTAATGCAGCCGAGTACACAATCGGTTTGAAGGTGGAGCCTACCTGGCGTTTGCTCAGGATATGGTCAAATTTGAAATATTTGAAATTGGTGCCACCCGCCCAGGCGCGCACAAAGCCGTTGCGGTGGTCCATGGCCATAAACCCGCAATTGAGCATGCAGAAATAATAACGCACACTATCAATGGGGGTCATGGTCGTATCCACATCGCCGCCGCCGTTTTTCCAGGAGAAAATGGTCATTTTGACCGGAGTCTCAAAGTTTTTGAGAACCTCTTCGGGCGTTTTGCCCGCTTCTTTCAAACTTTCCCAACGGTTGCTGCGCTTGATTTGTTCGTCGATCCACTTATCGTCGCCCCAGGGTTTATCCTGTTTGTAGTTTTTCCAGTGCTGGTTAAACTGTTTTTGCAGGTCGCTCATGTGTTTTTGAATGGCCTCTTCCGCATACTGCTGCATTTTGCTGTGCAGGGTGGTATATATTTTAAGGCCATCGGTGTACAAATTGTAATTCGTACCGTCCTCTTTCTGGTAGTTTTTGAGCAGTTTGGGCATTACCTCGGTGCGCAAGTACTCGCGAAAGTACGTGCCTGGTCCGTCGTTGTTGCTGTCTACGCTGTACCGTTTGGCGCCCACCGGTTTTTTGCTCAACTCTTTAAATTCTGCATCCGAAAGATGGCCGTTGCGCACCATTTGGTACAACACCACATTCCGGCGTTTTTTGGCGTTTTCAGGATTTCTTACCGGATTGTACAGGGTGGTGCCTTTAAGCATACCCACCAAGGTAGAGGCTTGATCGACCGTCAGATCTCTTGGTTTTTTATTAAAATACTGTTTGGAAGCCACCTGAATACCAAAAACATCACCTCCAAAGGGTACGGTATTGAGGTACAAATTGAGCAATTCCTGTTTGTTGTAAACATTTTCCAATTTGATGGAAATGAAATTTTCTCGTAACTTATTGATCACCAGACTTATACCGGGTATCCAGTATTTTCGGCGCGGGTAAAGGTTTTTGGCCAATTGCTGACTCAAGGTGGAGCCGCCACCCGATGATTCTTTGCCGGCAAGCATACCGAAGCCCACCCGAAACCAACTTTGCAGGTCGATGCCGCTGTGCTCCAAAAAACGCCGGTCTTCCGTGGCAATCAAGGCCTGAACAATATAGGGCGAAATATTATCAATTGAAATGGCCGTACGGTTTTCAATAAAGTATTTGCCAATCATCACACTGTCTACCGTATAAATTTCAGTAGAATTGGCCGTTTCCACCTCTTTGAGTTCTTTCATGCTGGGCAGTCGGCCAAACAAGCCGATCCAGACACCCAAGGTCAGGAAAATCAAGGTATAAAAGCCCCATTTAAAGAGCCAGCCGATCCAGGCCAGGATACCGCCCGTAACAGGTCTTTTTTGCCGAAATTGTGCCCACCGTACCCAAAAAGGGGCCCATAATTTGGCCCAGACATTGGTAACGGGTGCAAGAAAAACGACAATAGGGGCCGTTACGCGGGTCCAGGCAGCACGAATCGGTGCTGTTTTGTTGGAAACCCAACGTAGGGTGTTTTGAATATTGGGATTTTGAAGGAAGGACTTGAATAAATCGCGCATAGCGGAGGTAGCTCGTAAGAACGTGCGAAGGTAGTAAAATTTACATTGCTGCAAGAAGGCATGCCAAACGACACAAGTAAAATTCTTGTCAGACGATCAAAATCAAAATTTATTTCTTGGGCTTGGCTTTTGCTTTGTCGGGCACTCCTGCCTCCAGGGTGGCTTCCACCTCCCAGTTGGCACGCAAAGGCTCCAGTTTTTTAACCGTAACCGGTTCCGCCTGTCGGTGTTTGAAATAGGAACCACTGTCCCAACGCCCGTTAACTTGCCGGTCTTCTATGAGCCGTAATGTGTATTGGGTGGCAGGCAAATTGGTGAAAACCAGGCGTTTATCCGTGCCGCTTGCCTCAAATTTGTTTTCTACTTCCAGCTGTCCATTTCCATTCAACACCTGAAGGATATAAGACTTTCCCGGTTTTAGTTTTGAAATGCTGAGGTTGAGGCCGCCCATCAATTTGTCGCTGCTCACATTCAGCACGCGGCGCAGGGTATCCAAATTAGGCGTGTCATAAAAATCGGTGACTGCCCCTGGAAGTAAGGTTAAATTATAGGATTTGCCTTGTTGCCAGGCAGTGCTTAGCCGAATTTGACGGCTATTCAAGGTGTCTATTTCGAGGGTGTATTTGTTCACCAGGTTGCTATCAACCCGCAATTGCCAAAGTGCGGTATCAAATGCAATGATTGGACTGGTAAAGGGCAAAATGGCCGGTTTAATCGGGTTTTGATTGACTACCGTTGCTTTCGGCGATCCCGGTGGCGGGGGGGCATCTGCTTTGGCCCTGGTTGGTTTACCTGATGGAGCACGGCTGTCCCCTAAAAAGTACAAACGATGTTTGGCCTGAAAATCAACAGTAGACAAAGATTTAATTGGAATGCTGTCTTTTCCATGGATCAAATTCCAGGCCCTGGGTTCGGGCATCTTATACCATATAAATAAGGTGTCGTTCAAACGCTCTGTTTTATATTGCAGGTTGGGCACATCGGTCGTAAATTGTACGGTATCTGGTGCCGAATTGTACACTAATTTAACCATCCCATAGCGGTTCGTGCTTTTTTCAAGGATGCGCAAACTCCCAAAATCATTAAAAATTTTCAGTTGAATGTTGTTCTGGCCTGTATCCGACACCATAAATAAGGAATCAGGGAAGCCAATGCGCTCTAACGCACCTGTCCAACGGAGGTTTTGATCCAAATCTTCCACAGCAACACACTTGAACATTCCTTTTTTTACGTTTTCAATCAAAAACTGTCCTGTCTTATCCGTTTTTGCAAAATAAAACGGCTTCTCTTTGATCGTTACGCTGTCCTCAAATTTGTCATACAGGAAAAATGAAATATTTTCTACCGGTTCCCCGCTCAGCGCATCCACAATGGTGCCTTTTACCGTCAAACTATCCAGAAAATCGCCCGTAGAAAATACAAAACGCAGGTCTTTGGCCGGATTACCTTTGTGGTAATCCTTGATCGATGTACCAAAGTTAATCGTGTAAGTGGTATTCGGACGCAGGGTTTCTTGTTCAGGAATCAATACCGTGATGGTTTTGCCTTTGAGGGTCACATCAGGCACTTTTTTGGTCAAAAGTGGCGGTGAAATCACTACCTGGGTGCCAACATCGGCCAAAACGATCCATTCATCAAAGCTTAGTACTATTTTTTTCTGGTTGAACCTGGTGCTAAAATTGGGCGTGCTCAGGCTGGAATCCACTTTGGGCGGGGTGACATCTTCGGGTCCGCCGGTCGGTGCACCTTGCCGGGCACAAGCAAACAGGGCCACAAAAGCCCAGAATAAGATGAAAAATCGCAGGGAAAACATGTTTTTCATGGTAAATGTGCAAAATATGCCGGTATAAGCGCGAATTTAAGGCTTTGAGGTGAAACGCGTTTTATAGCGCAGTGGGTGCATAGGCTTGTATGAATTCCTGATAACGCGGGTCTTGCTCCAATATTTCAACTTTCCCGATGACCACCACATGTTTGCGGGCCCGCGTGAGGGCTACATTCAATTTTCTGTCCACCCCTTCTCCCGATAAATTGACCAAACTGCCCAATTGACTCAAAGTATGCACACAACAGGAAATCAGGATGATATCCCGGGCGCCACCTTGATAACGCTCCACAGTATCGATGGTGATTTCGTCGGGATCCTGCCCCGCTTTGGTCAAACTATCGCGCAATTGGGCAATTTGAGCACGCCAGGGGGTGATAATACCGAGTGTTTTTTCTGGAATCCAGGGCAATTGGTTGAATTCGTACAGGTTTTTAAAAAACTGCACCAATTGAACGGCCAAATCAGCCTCTCCGGCACTGGTTTTTTGTCCCGGCACAAAATATTCGGCAGGAGCAGGTAAAAACACAACCCGTTTTTCCGAAAAAATACGCTCAAATTTGGGGTAAATGCCCGGTAAGTCATACCAAAGGATGGCTTCCTGCACATGTTCTTCCTTAGGATCAGTAGGCGGTGGCAAAATTTTGAGCAACCCGCCATAAAAATGGGTGTTCGGAAAATGCATAATATCCTGATGCATGCGCCCCTGATGGCTCAAATGCCCAAAATGCGCATCCATACCCCCTGCTTTGCACAATCGGTACAGGCGTTCAAAATAGGAATCACGCAGATCATACAAACCAATGCCATTCAAATCAGCATCTGTTACAAGCGCGCTTGCTTCTTGCTGGGCGGTAACCGCCGGTAACTGCCGATGGTCGCCAATCAGCACGGTATGCTCAAACCGG
>CAIVGO010000249.1 GCA_903905445.1 uncultured Bacteroidota bacterium | reverse complement strand
GTGGGCATGGCCATCATCCTGGGTTTGCTCGCATTTGCCCTCATGCGCATCATCGACAACCTCGGTAATGTTGCACGGGTACAGGAAGGCGAAGCGCCTATTCAAAAAAACTGGGTAACTTCATTAACCTCTAAAGGCTTTATCGCCTTCGCGGTGTTTGCGATTACCTTGCTGTTTGGCTATAAATCAGTGGATAACGCAACCCGCATGGGCCGCGAACAAAATTATCAGCCAACACAACCCGTTGCTTTCAGCCATAAAATACACGCTGGCGTCAATAAAATTGATTGCCAATATTGCCACGACTCGGCACGGCGCTCTAAACAGTCTTCTATTCCGGGTTCTAGCACTTGTATGAATTGCCACGCGGCCATTAAAAAAGGCTCTATCTCCGGTACTTCAGAGATTACTAAAATTTTCGCTTCCATCGGTTTCGATCCAATCGCGGGAACCTACATTCCTAACTACGAAAGCTGGAGCGAGAAACAAATTGAAGACCTGTACAAAAAATGGATCGGCCAGGAATACATGGCCGCTAATACCTTGACTGCCTTGGATGAAAGCGGTCGCCAAACAGTTGATAATCAATGGGATGGCTTGGTAAAAGCACTCAAAGACGACACCAATGGCAAAATTCAGGGTCCAATTGAATGGACACGGATACACAACCTGGCTGACCACGCTTACTTCAACCACGCCCAGCACGTTGCAGTGGGTAAAATTGAATGCCAAAAATGCCACGGTCCAATTCAGGAAATGGAGGAAGTATACCAATACTCAACCCTGGGCATGGGCTGGTGTATCACTTGCCACCGTGAAACGGAAGTGAAATTTACGGACAACGCTTACTACAACCAGTACGAGCGTTACCACAAAGAATTAAATGAAGGCAAACGCACTAAAGTAACTGTTGCTGATATCGGCGGTTTGGAGTGCCAAAAATGCCACTATTAATATTTTCGCACATGCATATCCCGCACAGCAGGGTATGCATTCGCAAACACCTTTCACCACGCATTGCACAACATTTATCCTAAGTTTATATGCACAACGATAACGGTATTTGGGTTAGCACCGAAGATTTGATGCAAGAAGCATCCTTTCTGCAGTCTGCTGAAAAAGAATTTTCGGTTGAAAATATCGACCAAACCGATGGCAAATGGTCTACCAATCGCCGCGACTTCCTGAAACTACTCGGTTTCGGACTGGGCGCTGCAACAGTAGCAGCTTCTTGCGAAATTCCAGTAAAAAAGGCGATCCCTTACGTGACCAAGCCTGCTGATATTGTTCCAGGGGTAGCCAACTATTTCGCCTCTTCCTTTGTAAATGGTGGCGATTATTGCGCAGTGTTGGTTAAAACACGGGAAGGTCGTCCAATTAAAATTGAAGGCAATACCCTGAGCGGTATTACTGCTGGTGGTACCAGTGCGCGGGCACAAGCCTCCGTATTGAGCCTCTACGATAATCGCCGGATAAAATTTGCAGGTACCATCGCAGACAGCGAAGTGCAAAAGAAATCCTGGGCCGATCTCGACAAAGAAATCAAAGCAAAATTGGGTGCTGGTGGCAATATTCGCATCATTACCCAAACCAATATGAGCCCAACGGCTAAGTTGGCACTCGCAGAATTTACTGCAAAATACCCAAATACAACGGTTGCTACCTATGATCCAGTTTCCAGCGCCGCATTGCTCGCTGCAAACCAGGCTTCTTTTGGTAAATTCGCAGTTCCTTCCTACCACTTTGATAAAGCAGACGTAATTGTTTCTTTCAACGCAGATTTCCTTGGTACTTGGATCAGTCCGGTAGAATATGCCCGCGCTTATGCCAAAAACCGCAAAATTCGCGATGCAAAGGGCATGAAAATGTCCCGCCACTATCAGGTAGAAAGCCACATGTCATTGTCTGGCTCTAACGCGGACAACCGTATTTTGGTGAAGCCAAGCGAACAAGGTGCAGCAATCGTGGCATTGTATAATGCACTTGCTGGCACTTCTGGCGGACCACAATTGAATGAAAAAGCAGCCGCTGCAATCAAAAAAGTTGCAGAAGATCTTAAAAAAGCAACAGGTAAGTCTTTGGTGGTATCTGGTTCCAACAATGTAATGGAACAGATCTACGTAAACAAAATCAACGACCTGCTCGGAAATATCAACGTTACCGTCGACTTCAGCGCGGCTTCAAACCAACGCCAGGGTGATGAACGTCAGATTTTCCGCCTGATCGAAGAAATGAATGCAGGTCAGGTTGCAGTTGCCATCGTTTGGAATGCAAACCCTGCTTACGAATTGCCCAATGCAGATAAATTTAAAGAAGCATTTGCAAAAGTAGGCACCCGGATTTCGTTTAATACTACCGTTGACGAAACAACCGCGCAATGTAATTACGCCGCACCAACCCACCATTTGTTGGAATCTTGGGGTGATGTTGAACCCAAAACAGGGCATTATAGCCTCGTACAGCCTACCATTGCACCGCTGTTCGAAACCCGCCAGGCTGAATTGAGCCTGCTCGAATGGGCTGATAGCCAAAACTTGAACCGCCAGGACGATCAACCTTATTACCAATACCTGGTATCTAACTGGGCAGGTGATCTGTTCCAAAAACAATCCAAATTCGGCACTCCTGCTGCTTTTTGGGATATGAGCCTGCATGATGGTGTTTTTGAAATGCCCGCCGCAGAGTCAGCCGTTACCTTCAATGCAGCAGTAAGCCTCAATCCTGCCGGGGTTACAAAACCTTCTGGTACGGAACTGGAAATTTCCTTCTACGAAACAGTGAACATTGGTGGTGGTCAATATGCCCACAACCCATGGTTGCAAGAAATGCCTGATCCGGTAAATCGTACCGTTTGGGGCAATTACCTCAGCGTTCCACTCGAATGGGATGGGGTCAATAACATTGATGGCTGGAAAGGTTTCAAAGATGGCGACAATGTAGAGGTGGAAGTGAATGGTAAAAAATTGACTTGTACTGTAGTCCGCACATTCGGCCAAATGCCTGGCACAGTGAGCATCGCCTTGGGTGGTGGTCGCGAAGCAGGCGGTTGTGGTGTAGGATACGGTGTAAATGTAAATACTTGGCTGCCTTTCGATGGCGGTATGTTACAATACTATGCTACAGATGTAAAAGTCAAAGCAACAGGCACCGTTGATAAACACTTTGCCAGCGTTCAGCACCACCACACGATGGGGGTAAAAGCAATGGGCAAAGAAGAAAATGCCGTGATCAATGTCGATGAAAAATCATTGGGCTATAAAGGTTTCCAAGGTTCGTTGACAGAGCGTTCGATCATTTTCCAAACGACCCTGAATGAACTGCCTAAGTTCGCCGAAGAAATGGCGGAATTCCATAAAGAAACGAAGCACTTGAACGAACAATCCCTTTATCCAGACTATTCCGATTACTACGGAACAGGGGTGAAATGGGGCATGTACGTCGATCTGAATGCTTGTATTGGTTGTGGCGCTTGTCAAGTTGCTTGTGTGAGCGAAAATAACGTGCCAGTAGTTGGTAAAAAAGAAGTAGCACGCCACCACGAAATGACCTGGTTGCGCATCGACCGTTACTTCTACGGAGATTTCGAAAATCCAGGTGTGGTTTACCAACCTATGATGTGCCAGCACTGCGATAACGCACCTTGCGAAAACGTTTGTCCGGTAAATGCAACCAACCACTCGATGGAAGGTTTGAACCAAATGGCCTACAACCGCTGTATTGGTACCCGTTACTGCGCAAATAACTGCCCTTATAAAGTACGCCGCTTCAACTGGCTGGATTACACCACTGCGGATACCTGGCCTTCAAACGAAGAACGCGTATTCTGGGCAGAAGGTGATGATAAACCATTCTATGCCGATGATTTGGTGCGGATGGTATTAAATCCAGACGTAACCGTACGTACCCGTGGTGTAATCGAAAAATGCTCTTTCTGTATCCAACGTATTCAAGAAGGTAAACTGACTTCTAAAAAAGAAGAACGTGCCATCATGGATAACGATGTTCGGAGTGCTTGTCAAACCGCTTGCCCAACCGGTGCAATCGTGTTCGGTAACCTGAACAACCCGGAAAGTGAAGTAAATCAACTGCGAAATGGTGCAGGCGCCTTGGCATACCAGGTTTTGGAAGAAATCAACGTACGCCCAGGAGTAAAATACTCTGCTAAAATTCGCAATACCAACGAAGAACTTTTGTCATAACAATTAGGAAATTGGTACGGTGATACGCCAACGTTTTTGGCAGGTAGCCGACCCCCAATCTCTCAATCGCTCAATATCTGAAATAATATGTCGCAAGCAGTAGCGCCGGTCCGGCACATATTGATTGAAGGGAACAAATCTTACCACAATATCACGGAAGATTTGTGCACACCCACAGAAAAAGCTCCTTCCCGCGAATGGGTAATCGCTTTTGCGCTTGCCTCCGCGTTTCTCGGACTCTATCTTTTCGCCATTGTGTGGACAGTATGGAAAGGGATTGGTGAGTGGGGCGCCAACCGTACGATCAACTGGGCATGGGACATCACCAATTTCGTGTGGTGGATCGGTATCGGTCACGCCGGAACCCTGATCTCTGCGATCCTGTTGTTGTTCCGTCAGCGCTGGCGTACGGGTGTAAACCGCGCAGCAGAAGCGATGACCATTTTTGCGGTAATTTGCGCTGGTCAGTTCCCCATTTTCCACATGGGCCGCGTATGGCTGGCATTCTTTATCTTCCCATTCCCAAATACACGGGGTCCGCTGTGGACAAACTTTAACTCCCCGTTGTTGTGGGACGTATTTGCGATCTCTACCTATTTCTCTGTTTCTTTACTCTTCTGGTACACTGGTTTGGTTCCTGACCTTGCTACTGTACGGGACCGTGCAACAGGCTACCGTCGCAAAATATACGAAACGTTTTCTTTTGGTTGGACAGGAAGTGCCAAACACTGGCAACGTTGGGAAGCACTTTCGTTGGTTTTGGCCGGTATTTCTACGCCACTCGTACTTTCTGTACACACCATCGTATCTTTTGACTTCGCAACTTCGGTAATCCCGGGCTGGCATACCACGATCTTCCCACCTTATTTTGTTGCAGGTGCGATCTTCTCTGGTTTTGCCATGGTACAAACCCTGATGGTATTAACCCGTAAAGTGCTTGGACTGCAAGAATACATCACAATCAACCACATCGAATCGATGAACAAGGTTATTGTGTTGACCGGTACGATTGTAGGGGTTGCTTACTTGACAGAATTGTTCATTGCCTGGTATTCAGGATACATTTACGAACAGTTTGCCTTCTATAACCGTGTATTCGGTATTTACTGGTGGTCTTATTTTGGTATGATGTTCTGCAACGTGGTTAGCCCACAGTTGTTCTGGTCGCGCAGTATTCGCCGCAGTGTTTGGTGGACGTTCTTCCTTTCTGTCCTGGTAAATATTGGTATGTGGTTCGAACGTTTCGTAATCATTGCAACTACCCTGGCGCGTGACTATTTGCCATCATCTTGGAGTTATTATAACCCAACCTGGGTGGAAATTAGCATCTTCACCGGTACAATTGGATTGTTCTTTACCCTTTATCTGATCTTTACTCGGGTTGCACCGGTAATCGCGATTGCAGAGGTAAAAGCCATCTTAAAAGTAGCAGGTGATCAGTATATCGGCCCAAATGCGAAGAAACACGCAGATGACGCAGAAAAAGTGGAGGAGCCTAAACACTAATAAATCAATACTGCTTCATTGGATTCATTTCCGGTCAAGCATTAATACACCGAAATCTACTAACAATTCATCATTCATAATAAAGAAGGATGGTTTCTGATAGCAAGCAAGTCCTGTATGGACTTTATAACGACGAAGAGGATCTGAAAGGTGCAATACGCGCTGCAAATGCGGCACACCTGGATATCATGGACGTGTACACGCCATTTCCGGTACACGGACTGGATCCAATTCTGGGATTGAAGGAAAGCCGGTTGCACTACCTCGGTTTTATTTATGGTACAATTGGCTGCCTTTTTGCCTTTTTGACCATGACCTGGATTTTTACAAGCGACTGGCCCATTGTATTTGGTGGTAAACCTTACTGGTCTATACCTGCCTTTATTCCAATCACCTTCGAATTGACGGTGTTGTTTGCTGCATGGGGCATGACGCTTACTTTTTACACCATTTGCGGCTTATGGCCGGGTGTTAAAGCGCAATCACTCGACAATCGCATCACAGACGATAAATTTTGCATCGCTTTTGATGTAACAGCAGCGTCTGACAATGCGGTAGACGGATTGAAGCAGTTTTTCGGCACCACACAGGCTGCTGAAGTGAACATTAAAACTATGTAAGTTGCCTTTTTTGTTTTAACAAACAATTTAGCAACGCACATTTTAACAAAGATAAATTCATAAAGCATGAAAAACGCAATTGGCGTGATTCTCGGGATTGCCTTGTTTGCATGGCTTTTTTCGCTCTGCTCTCCCGCTGGAGTTAACAAAACGGGGCATGAATATATGCCAGATATGTACCATCCGGTTTCATATGAGGCAAATGTTTATAGCGCATATTACTGGAATCACTGGGAAGGAAAGGGCACTTTTACCAAGGCACAACTTTCTCAGCCCCGTAAGAAGGTAGAAGGAACAATCCCGCGCGGTTATACTGCGGTGTATTACGGAGACGCTGCTGCATTAGACGTTGTTCGTGGAAAAAATGCATCGAACGCGATTGCTGCTCAAGTAAATGGTCAGGCGCCTTTCTATTATGCAAATAATGAAGAGGATCGTTTGCTTTGCGAACAGGAGATGGTGCAGAACCCCTTCCCAATCACCACAAAAGGGCTCGAGAAAGCGAAAGCACTTTATGAAGTGAATTGTGGAATTTGCCATGGCGAGAAAGGCGACGGTCAAGGCTGGTTGGTAGCACAACCAGATAGCAAATATCCGGCACAACCCAAAAATATGATTGCCGATGACATGGTTGCTGCTGGAAATGGTCGCTACTATTTTGCAATCATGTACGGTAAAAATGTGATGGGGGGCTATTCCGACAAGTTGTCTTTTGAAGAACGCTGGCAGGTAATCCACTACATCCGTGGTTTGCAAGCAAAATCAAAAACGCTGGAATATAATGAAAAGGCAAATACCCTGAGTAATGTAGAAGTTCCTGCAAAAGGCGTTGCAACGGGTCCGGCACGCGTTCAAGCGCCACCGCCGCCACCAGCACCGCCTGTAAAATAAACTTGTGCGAAGCCCCATTTGCCAACCTTATTAACTAAGATCATTGTTCGGGGGAGTGGCTACCACTCATCCAACTATCAAAAAAACACCGGACTTAATTCGGTCTTGCGATATGAATCTGAATACGCAATTTGTATTTGAAGCCAAACAAAAACGCGTGCTACTTGGTGGCATGGCGTTGGGCGTGATTTGCCTTGTTTTGTCGTTCCTCAACGACGATGAGTTTCACACCCGTTTCTGGACGAATTACCTGCACAATGCCGTGTACTTCACGGGAATTGCATTTATGTCCATGTTTTTCCTTGCCGCTCAAATTACAGCCTTCGCGGGTTGGAATACCGTAATCAAGCGGATATGGGAAGCAATGAGCCAGTTTATGTGGGTTGGTATTATCCTGATGGGTGTACTTGCCATTGGTGTTTGGGGACATCTCCACCACCTTTATCACTGGAACACACCAGGAATTACAGATCCAAACAGCCCGATCTATGACAAAATCCTGGCGGGCAAAAAAGGCTTTTTGAATCCAACCTTTTATACCGTATCGGTTGTTGGCTTTTTGGCGCTTTGGTATTATTGGGCGTTCAAATTGCGTCAAGCATCGGTTGATCAGGATACGAAGGAAACACCTTCCTTCGACTATTATAAAAAACAACGCAAATGGGCGGCTTCTTTCCTTCCCATTGGCGGCTTCTTGAGCACAGTTTTCCTTTGGGAATCTGTGATGGCGGTTGATCCGCATTGGTACTCAACCATGTTTGCGTGGTATGCAACTGCTTCTTTGTGGTTGGCCTCTATTTCGTTGACAACCATGATTATCATTTACCTCAAATCCTTGGGGTATATGGAGTATGTTAACCGTAGCCACTTGCACGATGTAGGTAAATTCCTTTTCGGTATCAGTGTGTTTTGGACATACTTGTGGTTCGACCAATTTATGTTGATTTGGTATGCAAACAACGGGGAGGAAACGATCTACTTCAAAGAACGGATGGAACATTACCCAATTCTGTTCTGGGGTAACTTGTTGATTAACTTCGTGTTACCATTCTTTATCTTGATGCGTAATGATACAAAACGCAAATTCGGAACGATGTTTTTTGTTGCCTTGTTTGTGTTTGTTGGTCACTGGTGGGACTTTTTCTATATGATCAAGCCAGGTGCACGTATCGCAGCATTTGAAGCAAAAGAAATGGCCGAAGGCAAAAAGCCTGGTGCAGAAGTTGCGCCATTATCAGAAGCTGCACCTAAAGAAGCGGCTCCTGCAACAGAAGCACATTCAGCCGAAACTGCAACACATACAGAAGCAGCACATGCCACTGAATCAGCAGCACACAGCGCTGAAGCACATACTGCCGAATCAGCAACCCATGCCGAAGCAGATCATGCTACTGCTGAAGACCATAAAGCAGTGCCTGCAACTGCAGAAGCAACCCATGAAGAAGGTGCGCACGGTGCGCATGCAGAACAGGGCGAACATGCTGAACACGGTGCACATGCAGAACATGGTCCAGATAAAAGTTTTAAACTAGGCTATACAATCCCTGGTTTGGAAGAGTTAGGTGTCTTTATTGGGTTCCTAAGTCTGTTCTTGTTCTTCTTTTTTGCCCAGTTACAACGTGTATCACTGGTGCCAATGAAGGATCCATACCTTGAAGAAAGCTTGCATCATGATACAGGAGCGCTTGTTGAAGGCGAAGATGACGGTCACGGCGACGCTCATCATCACTAGTCTTAAATTAGAACGTTTCTAAACAAAAAGGAGTCTTTACGTTGCTCCGAACAATCCATTTACCTTTGGGTTAAAGTAAAAAACTTACGATGACTGCGCTTATCATACTACTCTGTTTTATTCTGATTACCATTGTACTTGTACAAATTGGTAAGGTTACTGAACTCACCGCTCAAATTAAAGGTGAACGTGAAGTTCTGCGCGACAATAGCAAATGGAATGGCTTATTGTCCCTCATTTTTCTTGTTGTCTTCTTAGGTGGAGTAATCATCTCTGCTTATGAATTCAAAAATGTGATGCTTGGTTATGGCCCGCATGCAGCGGCTTCCAAACACGGCGCTATGCTGGATGCACTTTTCAACCTGACCCTGGTATTTACCGGGATCGTATTTGTAGGCACCCATATTGCGTTGTTCTGGTTTGCTTACAAATATCGCTACCAAGAAGGTCGCAAAGCAACATTCCTTGCGCACGACAACCGCTTAGAGGTTTGGTGGACTGCAATTCCTGCAGTTGTCATGACTCTTTTGGTGGTACGTGGCCTGAATGCTTGGAATGAAGTAATGGCTGATGTAAAGGAAGGTGAAGACTACATGGAAATCGAAGCCACTGGTCAACAGTTCAACTGGAGTATTCGTTACCCTGGTCCTGATAACAAATTAGGAACACGTGACTATAAGTTGACGACAGCAGGCAATCCAATTGGTCAGGACTTTACCGATTCCAAAAACTGGGACGATATGATTCCTGGACAAGAATTGTACTTGCCAGTAGGCAAAAAAGTACGGGTACGGATCATTGCAAAAGACGTGTTGCACAATTTTTATCTGCCGCATTTCCGGGTAAAAATGGATGCTGTTCCTGGTTTGCCTACCATGTTTGTGTTTACACCAAGCAAAACAACCGCAGAATATCGCAATGAATTGCGCAAATACCCTGAATACAACGAGCCTTTTGATCCAGCAGATCCAACAGGTCCGAAGCGTTGGGAAAAATTTGATTACGAATTGGCATGTGCAGAGTTGTGTGGTAAAGGCCACTATTCAATGCGCCGCGTATTAAAAATCGTAACGCAGGAAGAATATGATGCCTGGTTTAAAAAACAGGAGTCATACTACTTGACACAGGTGCGCGGTAAAGCAGATGATCCAAACAAGGATAAAATGACATTGCCAATCGAAGCGCCTATCCGCGCGAAAGCGTTTGGTGAATCAGTGAAAAAAGCGGTAGAATCTACCAATGCAACAGACAAAACCTTGCAATTGAGTTTCATCAATTTTGAAACAGGATCTGCAAAGTTGACCGAAGACAGCAAGTACGAACTGGATAACCTGGTTACAGCACTCAATACTTATCCTGGAATGTCTATCGCAATTGCTGGGCATACGGATAACGTTGGAGAACCTGCTGCAAACATGAGTTTGTCCGTTGAACGTGCGAATGCCGTTGCCAATTATTTGACTACCCGTGGTATTTCTGGTGGTCGATTAAAAGCCAATGGTTTCGGTGATACTAAACCGGCAGTTCCAAATGACACGCCTGAGAATCGGGCAAAAAATCGTCGGACAGAATTCACCATTCTGGGTGGCGGTACAACCAATCCCTCCTGATATTTAAGTACCGGAGACAAATAGAACCCTCGCAATTTTTTTTTAAAAACTGTTCAAAATCTACTGGTATGGCTCACGTAATATCTGCCGCCGAAACTTTGGAAGAAACGCTAACCCAAGAACTTGGGTTTAACGATCATTTTCATGAACATCATCATGGAGATAAGTTTCAATCAAACTTCCTGACGCACTACATTTTCAGCACCGATCACAAAATGATCGCACGTCAATTCCTGATCACAGGTATTTTCTGGGCCTTCATTGGTGCTGCGATGTCAATTATTTTCCGCCTTCAATTGGGCTTCCCGGAAGCTGATTTGGTTTGGCTGAAACCGCTTTTAGGCAAATGGATTCAAGTAAATGCAGCAGGCATTGGTAAACTTGATCCTGAATTCTATTACTCATTGGTTACCATGCATGGTACCATCCTCGTGTTCTTTGTATTGACGGCAGGATTGAGTGGCACTTTTTCCAACTTGTTAATTCCGTTGCAGGTGGGTGCCCGCGATATGGCTTCACCGCTGTTGAACGCATTCTCTTACTGGGCGTTCTTTTTGGCTGGTGTAGTGATGTTTTTGTCTTTGTTCCTTAGTACTGGACCATTTTCGGGGGGCTGGACAGCATATCCGCCATTAAGTGCGCTACCGCAAGCCTCCGATGGTTCGGGAGCGGGTATGACTATGTGGATTGTTTCGATGGCACTTTTCGTAGTTTCTGCCTTGTTGGGTGGTATTAACTATATTACTACGGTATTGAACTTGCGTACCAAAGGCATGAACATGTGGCGTATGCCCTTGACCATGTGGGCGTTCTTTGTAACGGCTGTGTTGGGCGTATTGTCTTTCCCTGTATTGTTTTCTGGCTTGTTGTTGTTGATGTTCGACCGCGGCTTGGGTACTTCTTTTTACCTGAGTGAAATCGTGGTAGGTGGTCAAGTGTTAGACCGCATCGGTGGTAGCCCAATTTTGTACCAGCACTTGTTCTGGTTCTTGGGTCACCCAGAGGTGTACATCATCATCCTGCCTGCGATGGGTATCGTTTCCGAGGTAATGTCGGTACACGCACGTAAACCGATCTTTGGTTACCGCGCGATGGTATTTTCAATTTTGGCGATTGGTTTCTTGTCGTTCATTGTTTGGGCGCACCATATGTTTATGTCAGGTGTGAATCCATTTATTAGTAACTTCTTTGTAATCTTCACGTTGATCATCGCGGTTCCATCGGCGGTAAAAGTGTTCAACTGGATTACTACGATATACGGATCCAACTTCCGATTTAATTCGGCGAGTTTGTTTTCAATCGGGTTTGTTTCGATGTTTATTTCGGGTGGTTTGACGGGTATCTTCTTGGGTAACTCTGCGATCGATATTCAGTTGCACGATACCTACTTTGTAATTGCCCACTTCCACATTGTAATGGGTATTGCAGCATTCTTTGGGATGTTCGCGGGTATTTACCACTGGTTCCCCAAAATGTTCGGTCGTTTCATGAACGAAACCTTAGGTAAAGTACACTTTTGGGGTACTTTGATCGGTGCTTATGCGATTTTCTGGCCGATGCACTACACTGGTATGGCAGGTGTTCCACGTCGTTATTACGACGCAGGTGCCTCTTTCGATGCATTCCGTCACTTTACCGATTTGAATAAATTCATCACAGTTGCAGCGATTGTGGTATTTTTCCTTCAGGTATTGTTCATCATCAACTTCTTTTACTCCATTTTTAGCGGTCGTAAAATGACTTCTAAGAACCCATGGGGTGCAAATACTTTGGAATGGACTACACCGATTGAAACCGGTCACGGCAACTGGCCTGGCAATATCCCTACAGTTCAACGTTGGGCTTATGACTATGGTAAGGATGGTAAGGAGTTTATCCCACAGTATGTTCCGTTGGGTGAAAACGAGCATGACCACGGCAACCACTAAGTAATCGTTCATTTGCCGGAAAACAACAGCATGGTTGTTTCCGGCAAATGATTACAGTGATAAAAGTTTTTTGAAAAAATGGAGCGTAATCAGGCAAATCAAGCGGCGGTTTGGGGAGCATTGAGCCAGTCTATTACCGACTTTGGTTTGTTGGTGAAATTCAGGTTGAATCTAACCGTGGTTTTTTCGGCAGTAATGTCGTATGCGATTGTGGCAGAGGGTCAAATTACAGTTTTGGCAACTTTGGTGCTTGCATTGGGTGGTTTTTTTGTGACCAGTGCTGCAAACGCACTGAACCAGGTATTGGAGCGCGACTATGATTTGTTGATGCCTCGTACTGCGAATCGTCCGGTAGCAGCAGGAAGAATGAGTGTGTCAAAGGCTGTTTTGTTGGCAGGTTTGATGGCATTGGTAGGGATTTCCTTACTTTCTGTTTTCAATCCGTTGACAGGCTTTTTGGGTACACTGTCTTTGATTAGTTATGCCTTTGTGTACACACCTTTAAAACGCTCGAGTCCGTTGGCTGTTTTGGTGGGTGCGATACCAGGTGCTTTACCACTGATTATTGGTAGTGTTGCTTATGAAGGTACGATTACATCGACTGCGATGATGTTGTTTTCACTTCAGTTCCTTTGGCAATTTCCTCATTTTTGGGCAGTTGCTTGGCTGGCAGATGAAGATTATCGGAAGGCCGGTTTTTATTTGTTGCCTACCGGGGCAGCGGAAAAGGATAAAACTACAGGCTTATTGTCTTTTGGATTTTGTCTTTTGTTGATTGCGAATACTTTCCTGGCTTTTGCCATGGGTTATATCAGTTTGGTGGCGATGGTTGCATTAGTGGTTTTGAATGTTTATTGGGCGCTGAAGTGCTGGAATTTGTATAAAACTTGTTCCGTAAAAGCAGCCAGGGCACAAATGTTCTTTTCCTTTGCACATCTGCCCTTGTCGTTGATTGTTTTGTTGTTGGATAAACTGTTTTAAACTAAATACAAATGGCTGCAATTACGCCTCAATACAGCAGAAGTAATATCAACTCTCAAAAATTTGCTTTGTGGGTTGCCATTGCTGCAATGATCATGATGTTTGGCTCTTTGACGAGCGCTTATGTTGTGCGTCGCGCTGCTGGAAACTGGTTTGAATTTAAATTACCGGATTTGTTTTTTATCAATACGGTAGTGATTTTGTTGAGCAGTGTGACCATTCAGTTGTCTTACCGCGCTTTTAAGCAAGGCAAAGAACAACAATATAAAGGCCTGTTGATTGCTACATTTGTGCTTGGAATGGCGTTTGTGATTATGCAGTACATGGGTTGGGAAGCACTAAATGCAATTGGGGCAACTTTTACCATTAATCCATCCAGTTCCTTCATTTACGTGATATCTGGATTACATGCGGCCCACGTATTAGGAGGCATGTTGGGATTGACTGTAGCGTTGGTGCATGCTTATTATTTGCCCTTTAAAGCTACGATCAGAAGGCAGCAACGCTTTGAATTGGTGGTACAATATTGGCATTTTGTGGATGTGCTTTGGGTGTATTTGATTTTCTTTTTCACCATACAGTCCTGATTAACCGGAACCAAAACTAAGAACTCTATTACATAATTGATTGAACGTTATGGCAGAAACTTCTGTTGACCACGCGCACGACACGCACGAACATGTTGATGAATCCCAACGCTGGGAAGGTGCGGTATCGCCCTTTGGTGCGAGTTATGGTAAAATTATGATGTGGTACTTTCTGGTATCGGATGCCTTTACTTTTGCGGGCTTCCTGATTGCTTATGGAGCACTGCGTTTTAGTATGCCTACCTGGCCTGAGCCGGATTTCGTATTTGCTTCTTTCCCTTTTGTTGATGCACATTGGCCGCTTATTTTCGTAACGTTTATGACGTTTGTACTGATCTTTAGTTCGGTTACAATGGTACGTGCGGTACAAGAAGGCCACCGTGAAAATCAGCGTGGTGTTGTATTTTGGATGTTTTTAACCGTGCTTGGCGGTGCAACTTTCCTTGGTAGCCAGGCTTACGAATGGACTACCTTGATCGTTAAAGAAAACGTAACGGTTACGCAAAATCCATTTGGTCGGCATACAGCGGATGGTGTTTACTTGAATGCAGATGGCTCAGAAGCAAAAAATGCAGACGGTACGCCAAAAACATTTTTCAAGGATCAGAGCTATTTGATCCATATGCATGATGGCAAGCCAAGCGGTTTGGTTTATCATGATCCGGCACAACGTGGAGAAGGAATGACTTCGCACGAAAACCTGAAAATTAAGTACACAACAGGTGCCTATGCAGGGCAGGTGAAGGAAGCGGCCTTTGGTCCAAAAGCGTTTGGTGCTTTATTTTTCTTCATTACGGGTTTCCACGGTTTCCACGTATTTTCCGGTGTATTGTTTCTTGCTATCATCATGATTAATGCAGGAAGTGGCTTGTATGCTGCCCGCAAAAACGGTTATGAGATGGTAGAGAAGATTGGTTTGTATTGGCACTTTGTGGATTTGGTTTGGGTGTTTGTATTCCTTGTTTTTTACCTGTTGTAAACAAACTGGTTGAAACACCTTGACTTCAATTTTTCTTTTAACTAACCTTATTGATTTAAAATAATGGCTGAACATCAAACATACGAAGAAGCAAAAGCACTCGTTTTCCGGGGCTTGATGTTGTTGGGTGCGATCACAATTATAGAAGTAGTTGTAGCGCTCCTGGCAAAGGGTCACCTGATTCATGGAGTCAACTTTTCCCATGGTTTTGGGCATTACGTTTATATGCTGCTTATGATTGGGTTTTCAATTTACAAAGCCTATTTCATCATTTTTTTCTTCATGCACATGGCTTATGAGGTTCGGGGCTTGGTGATGAGTGTATTGTTGCCTGTTTTGTTACTGGTTTGGGCGATTATCGCTTTTTTCAGTGAAGGCAGCTACTGGGGCCGTAGCCGGGAAAACATCCGTCAGCGCAATGAAGAAACGGTAAAACCTGCTTCTGGAAGTAACACCCAAGGTTATTACATCATTCCGGGGACGGAAAAGCAGGTAAAACTGGGTTAATTGGTTGGACCTCAACCTGGGTTTCAATTCAACGTTTTGAAACCTTTTCAGGCTAAAATATAGTAAGGCGAGGCAACTAAACCTCGCCTTTTTTGTTTTTGTAACACGATTTGAACTATGAGTCAGGAAAAAGAAAAAGTAACTAACAAGCGGAAATTGATCATTTTCGCCGCGATGTTTTTGATCTTCGTTGCATTACCAGGCATGTCTTGGTACTATTTGAGTTCTGGGCTAAACTGGCATAAAAAAGCCTATGCGGAGTTGGGTAACTATGGTAAAATACGCCCTGCGTTTATCATTTTTCCCGATGGCGAAAAGCGCGATCAATTAAAGGAAAAGGTGGTTGTATTGCACATATTTGGTGAAAATCCTGATATATCGCCCGTTAACCAGAAGATATTGGATACAGGCGAAAACCTGTTCAATCAATTTGGTAAGAACTACAGTTTTACCTTGTGTATGATCAAAGAGGGTGGGGGAACTGCGGAGTTTAAAACCTATGCGCAGACTCGTCCAAGTTCGGATTTTGCTACCTGGGTTTGGACCGGAGGATTGGGTTCTTGGCGCACGATACTCGAAAACGGGTATGAATCATATAGTCTTGCTTCCGGTACACCTGCTGTAAAAGAATATTTTGCTTTATGTGATACTTCAGGGACCATACGGCGGTTTTATAATGCGGAGGATGATCATGAGATTGGCCGTATGGTAGAACATATTGCGATGTTGTTGCCTAAGCAGTAATGCTTATTTTCATTCATTGATTTCACTTTTTGTTTTTGAAGATGGCTGATATTCAGTTGGAAAAGAAATTAAACACCGTAGCCTATATCGTTTCTGCGGCGGTGCTTTTGCTGGTGGTGGCCATGCGTCGCTACAAAATAGATTTAGGGGTAGATTTTAGTTTTCTGCCGCCCTTTCATGCGAGTCTGAACGCTCTTACCGCCGTCATTTTGCTTGTTGCGCTTTATTTTATCAAAAACAAGCAGGTTGAAAACCATCGTAAGGCTATTTACGTGGCTATGGTCACCTCGGGTTTGTTTTTGTTGTCGTATGTGCTCTATCATTTTACGACGCCAGAAACGCGTTATGGAGGTGAAGGGTCGCTACGGGTAGTTTACTTTTTCCTATTGTTGACGCATATTTTTTTAGCGGCAACGTCCTTACCTTTTATTTTGTTGACCTTCATTCGCGCCTACACCAATCAGTTTGAGCGCCACCGCAAGATGGCGCGTTGGGTTTTCCCAATTTGGCTATACGTTGCCGTGACAGGCCCAATATGTTACCTGATGCTGATGCCTTATTATAAATAGGCAAGCACTGCTCACTTTAAAATTGATAAACTATGCAGACCAGTCAGTTATTTAAAATTTCTGTGCTCGTTGTGATTTTGTTGATGATCGCGGCGCTTTCGGATCCCCTTTTTGCGCAATGTGCAATGTGTAAGGCGTCTTCAGAGTCGAATTTGAAGGCCGGTGGTGGCGATCCAGTTGGGTTGAATGCCGGTATTTTGTATATGCTTTCCCTTCCTTATTTGATTGTAGGCGGCATTGCAATTTGGTGGTGGCGCAACCGGAAACAGGATTAGGAAGCCCGAGTAAGTTTAAGTTTTTTCCAATCGTCCCAAAACCAAAGGGCCCATTGGTAGGCGAGTAGGGGGAATACGATAAATGCAAGTATATTATAGTAGTATGCTTCAGCAAACTCGAAGTGGATCAGGTGCATCAGTGCCCGGGTTAGTCCACAAGCATAGCATTCCTGCTTAAATAATAGAATAGACAGGCAAATTGATTGGCCTTGGTCAAAAAAATCGGCCGGTAATACGAGGAGTATTACCGGCACGATGATCCAGAACAGGATGCGCAGGTAGCGCCAAATTTTTAGATATTTAGAATGCAGGGTCATATTCTCTGCCGCGACTTGGTTTTAAATCGCCAAAAATGATTCGGAAGAAATCAATCAGTGTTCCGATACCGCAAAAACCAAGTGTAATGAGTTGAAGGAACCCAATTAAAGGATATCCAAGGTAGGACCGGTGAATTCCAAAAACACCCACAAAAATAACCAGTAGTAGAGCAACTAGTTGGCTTTTGCCTCCAGCGGCATTTCCTTCCTGTGCGATTTCTTTTTTTACTGCTTTTTGAATGCTTTTTAGGGCAACAATATCCTTAAAGCGCATGCGTTCCCCAGTCATATTTTTTACCTGGGTTGGCGTTAAGGCGATAAATTGCTCAACAGACATTTGGCTTATTTGAGCAGGGAGGCCAGATTCCTTAACTTTTATGGCAAGTTGTGCGCTGGAATAGTTTGCTGCGGTATTCGCAAACATGGGAGTAAGGAACATTCCGAGGAATGTCAGCATAATCAAGTGTTTCATAGACTGGAAAATTTTAATGAAGATCAGTTGGTGCAGGAGTTGGCTTTTCCAATACTTTGATGGTGGCATTTTTGATCCAAAATACCCAAAGGGCGCCCAGCACAGGTGCGAGCAGTAAACTTCCTTTATTAAAATAAATAGCGCTGTCGAAGTCGAGGTGCACCAGATGCATGACTGCTCTTGTCATGCCACAGCCGAAGCATTCGATGTCAAAAAAGCGCTTAGAAGGGCATATTGTTGGACCATAATCGAAATAGTCCGCAGGTAAAATCAATACAATTACCGGTGTTAGGATCAAAAACACCAAGTATGCATAATCGAATAACTTTCCGGTTTTCATATTGTCATTTCAAAAGGCATTGGCGCGACGGTTGGTCGCGCCAATGCGGTGGACTTACAAAAATTACTTGTAGTAGTCTTTCATTTTAACAAGTGCGTGGATCAAACCAGGCAACCAGCAAAGGAAAGTCAGGATCAAGTTAACGATCCAGTCATTACCAGACCAGTCAGATTTCAAGCCCATAGCGATCCAAGCGAGGCCAAAGATAGCTAAAAGGATGTAAACACCCTTGGTAATGCCGTCTCCTGCTGTTCCAACAGGAGAGATCGTAGCATTTTTCATCTCGTGTTTAACTTTCACCTGAGCAGCTTTCAGCGCCAAAGAGTTTTTCAAACCAAGGCGTTTGCCTGTGATTTTTTTGTACTCAGCAGGAGTGATTTCAAGGAATTTGTCCATTCCAAGTTTCACCAACTGTGGGTCGATTGCTTTGATGTCAGAAGCGCTGTTGCACTCAGACAGTGGGGTGTTCAATGCTGTAATTTCAGCATTTGCCATAGTTGCAACGAACAACAGGCATACAAACGAAAGGATGAGTTGTTTCATAAAGTAATTAATTAGAATTTAGCGCCTACTCGATTAGGGCTTTTCGGCTTCGGCCCGAGTCTGGTTACAAATGAACCCGATGCGCAAATTTAGACGATAAAATGGTTTATTTGTTTGAGGGGCGAAAAATTTGTGATCATTTTAACGCGATTGCAAATTGGCGCGTTGTGTTTTGGCTTCGTGGTGTAAAATTCGGAACTTCGCCCGATCTTAAGTTGATTCTATGAAAATTGCTGTTTTCCCAGGGTCTTTTGATCCGATTACCACGGGCCACGTTGATTTAGTCAGGCGGGCACTTCCGCTTTTTGATAAAATCATCATTGCGGTTGGCGTGAATTCCACCAAAAAGTACTTGTTTCCACTTGAGCAACGTTTGGCGTGGTTGCGGCTTGTTTTTGAAAGTTACCCTACCGTTGGGGTAGATCAGTTTCAAAACTTGACGGCCCACTACTGTCAGCGGATCGGTGCCCGGTACTTATTGCGCGGACTTAGAAATGCTTCTGATTTTGATTATGAGAAGACCATTTCGCAGTTGAATCATATTGTAGGTGGCGGCATTGAAACCGTATTTTTGATTGCGCAGCCAGAATTTTCTCATATAAGCAGTACAATTGTGCGGGAAATCATCGTAGGGGGAGCGGATGCAACTCCTTTTATACCCACCGAGATAAAAATTGAATTGCAGTAATGCTGCATGCAAGAATACCTATCCAAATTTATAAAACCATTTCAAGATGACTGATGCAATATTCACCGTTCCACGTCCAGTGAATGAACCGGTGCTCAATTACGCGCCGGGTTCTGCGGAAAAAGTGGCTTTAAAGGCCGCCCTAGCAGCGGCCCACAGCAATTCCCGCGATATCCCGATGTACATTGGTGGTGCCGAGGTATTTACCGACGCAAAAGTGGCCATGCATCCGCCACATGCGTTAAAGCAGCACCTGGGCCATTATTCGAAGGGGAATGCAAGCCATGTTACCGCTGCTATTGATGCTGCGCTGGCTGCAAAACCAAGTTGGGAAGCTATGCCTTGGCAAGAGCGTGCCGCTATTTTTTTACGGGCAGCCGATCTGTTAACCGGTCCATATCGGGCAAAAATGGCCGCTGCGACCATGCTTTGCCAAAGTAAAAATGCGTTTCAGGCCGAGATAGACTGTATTTGTGAGTTGGCTGATTTTTGGCGTTACAATGTGTATTTTATGGAAGAAATATACAAAGTGCAGCCTTTGAGTACCAAAAACACCTGGAATCGGACCGATTGGCGTCCGCTGGAGGGGTTTGTATTTGCGTTGACGCCTTTCAATTTTACCGCGATTGCGGGTAATTTGCCTTCCGCGCCCGCGATGTTGGGCAATGTAGCGGTATGGAAGCCCGCTGAATCACAAATTTATTCGGCAGCAGTCATCATGGAAATCTTACAGGAAGCGGGTTTACCAGCGGGCGTTATTAATTTGGTGTATGTTGATGGTCCGACCGTTGGTGAGATTGTCTTTAAGCACCCAGATTTTGCGGGTTTGCATTTCACAGGAAGTACGGGTGTTTTTCAGCGTTTATGGAAAACAATCGGAGAAAATCTGCCCTTATATCGAACCTATCCGCGTATCGTGGGGGAAACGGGTGGTAAAGACTTTGTGATGGTACATGCTTCTGCCGATGCGCAAGCGGTTGCGGTTGGTTTGGTGCGCGGTGCTTTTGAGTATCAAGGTCAGAAGTGTTCGGCAGCCTCGCGTGCGTACGTGCCTGAAAGTTTGTGGCCTGCGGTAAAAACAAGCATGCTGGCGGATTTAGCCGACATAAAAATGGGCACCGTTGAAGATTTTAGCCATTTTGTCAATGCGGTTATTGATGAAAAGTCCTTTGACAAGATTGCCGCTTATCTGACTGCTGCCAAAAAATCGGATAAAGTTGAGGTAATTGCAGGTGGAAATTTTGATAAAACGGAGGGTTATTTTATCGAACCAACGGTATTATTGGTATCCGATCCGAATTATGTGACCATGTGTGAAGAGATCTTTGGTCCGGTACTCAGTATTTATGTTTACCCGGATGCTGCTTATGAATCGACCTTGGATTTGGTAAACAGCACTTCACCTTATGCATTAACCGGGGCTATTTTTGCTCGGGATCGGGATGCGTTGGCGTTGGCGAACAGCAAGTTGCGGCATGCGGCGGGCAATTATTACGTCAATGACAAGCCTACCGGTGCAGTAGTTGGGCAACAGCCATTTGGCGGCGGCCGTGCTTCAGGCACAAACGATAAGGCGGGGTCGATATTGAATATGTACCGTTGGTTGTCACCGCGTACGATCAAGGAAACCTTGGTTTCTCCTACCGACTATCGGTATCCATTTATGTTAGAATCGTAGGGAGTCTTAAAAAAGGCAATAAAAAAGCGGCGCTCGGAATTAACCGAGTGCCGCTTTTGCAAGTCAGCGAAGCGAAAAAATCAATTATCGTTGCTGGTATATTTCAATTCCTTGATACGTGCTTTTTTACCTACCAATCCACGGAGGTAGTACAGACGTGCACGACGTACGCGACCACGCTTGATCACCTGAATGCCAGCGATGTTTGGGTTAGAGAAGGCGAAGATACGCTCAACACCAACGCCATGGGAAATTTTGCGAACGGTGAAGGTGCGGGTCAATGCATGGCCTTTGATTTGAATCACGTCGCCACGATAATCCTGCTCACGGGTTTTGTCACCCTCTACAATTTTATAGGTCACGATGATGGTATCGCCCGTTTTGAAACTAGGAAACGCCGGCTTTGTCAGCAGTTGGTCCTGTACAAACTGAATTGCTTCCAATTCTTTCATTGTAATATTATGTTTATGGTACTTCCAAAATTTAGAGGCGCAAAGGTATATCTATTTGCCAGGAAATTAAAACAATCCCTGTAAAAAGTTTAAAAATTCTTTATGGTTAGTAAATTCATCCGATTTGAGTGCTTCAAATGCCTGGTTGAGGGGTTGTTTTTCCGGTTTGGGTGTTTAAAATGTTAATTTAGTGTTACGACACTTGTTTTTATGACATCAAAAATGTGTATCTTTGCAGTACAAAAAGTTCTTAAATCACATTAAAATTAAAACAATGAAAAAATTTCTTTTCCTCCCCTTGTTGGCTATTCTTGCGATGGCAGCAATTGCTCCAGTAAATTACAACGTTGACACCAATGCGAGCGTTATTGTTTGGACAGGTTACAAAGTTACCGGCCAACACACGGGCACAGTGAAAGTGAAAAACGGTACTGTACAGTTTACAGATGGCAAATTGAGTGGTGGTTCATTTGACATCGACATGACGACCATTAAGGATACCGATATGGAAGGCGAGTATGCTACTAAATTAGTTGGTCACTTGGCTAGCGAAGACTTTTTTGGCGTAGCGAAATTCCCTACATCAAAATTTGTCATCACCCGCGCCATTCCACAAGATAGCAAAGGCAATTACAAAATCATTGGTAATCTGACGATTAAAGAAACGACCAAAGAGGTGAAGTTTCTTGCTGCCGTTACTGATAGCGGAAATAAAGTTACCGCTTCTGGTAAAATCGTAGTTGACCGTTCTGAGTTCAACGTTAAGTACGGTTCAGGTTCTTTCTTTGATGGTTTGGGCGATAAAACCATTTATGACGAGTTTGATCTTCAAGTAAACCTGGTTGCAACCAAGTAATTTTGGGTTAACCGAAGCATGATATTTAAGCGTCTTGTTGGGCATGAAGTCCAACAGGACGCTTAGTTTTTTGAGCGAAGGGCGTTTATAATAAGGTAAAGGTAGGTTTTGGATGCTGATGCAAAAGGCGTATCTTTGCGCACTTTTAAAAAGCATCTGAAATGCTGCATACCAAGTGAATGTGCTTTTGCGTTAGTTGGTTAAACATTGTTATCGTATAAAAATACTCTACATGCTTCGCGCTGCTTTCATTTTTGCGTTGGTGACGGGCCTTGTGGGTCTTTCTGCCTTTCGGGCAGAAAAGCCAAAGTTTGGCGAGCGCCCATTTTCTGTTAACACAACAGAATCGCATTTTTTTCACTCGAACGATCGGAGTGTGCCTATGGGCATCTTTTCGGAGGCCGTTGTTGAAGCGGATACGAGTGCCCCGCTGCACGTATTAATGATGAATTATACGGCTTATGACAGTGCGTATGCGAACAAGGTGCATCGTATTATACAACAGCGTTTGCCTTCGAGTGTGGTTTCCGACTTTTGGGATGGTTCTGCGGAGGAATTACAACAGGCACTTACAGGTAATGAGGTTGTGGTGATTGCTTATCCTTCTGGCGGCAATGCCGAAATTTTGAAGGCGTACAGCAAAATACTGACGCAGTATGTAAAAAATGGCGGCGGGATTATCTTGACTGGGACGCACGAATTTTCGATCTTACAACAATTGGGTTTGTTTGATTTGGATTTTGGGTATTTCTGTGCAGAGCCGATGATTCATTCCGTGGTTTTGGACCATCCAGTTTTGGCTGGTTTTTCTGGTGAAAAGGCATTAAAGAACTATGCTTATCCGTTGGACATTTCTGATCCGGGCTTTGTAACCATTGCAGATGTACGTGGGTATCCGGTGATGGGCTATAAATGTTTAGCAGCGGGTAAAGTGGCTTATTTAGGGTTAGAGTATTATTATGATGAAATAGAGAGTTCGCACTTTTTGGCAAACACAATCCGTTGGATCGCGCAGCCTAAGCGATCAGTAGGGGTTTCGACCTCCACCAGCAGCGGTGAATTCAACTGGGTTTCTAAATCACCAAAGCGAAGTGAAGAGTTGTTGCGTGCTGGAACGGGTTTGACAGATCCCATTTTTGACGTAAAAATATATCCGAACCCATATGTTACCAAGGTCACCATTGATCTTGACTTGGCGAAAGCTTCGGCAGTGGCCATTGATGTTACAGATGAGACAGGACGCATTGTTGGCATCCTTTTGCCACTTAAAAACCTGAATGCCGGTATGTACCGCTTAGAGATGCCCAACCTTTCACCTGGTGTATACTTCGTTCAGTTCAAGTCTGGCGAAAAAACGGTCGTGAAAAAAGTGGTTAAAACCGTGGGCAACTAGCGACCTGGTTTGTTTGAATTGTCGGGCGGCTTGCAAAATTTAGCATTTTCAAAATAAATTTCGGGTGTTTTGGGGCTGACATTATTCTTTGTCGGGCTGCTATATAGTGTATGTTTTTCATGCGCGCAATAGTATTTTTGTACTAATTATAGTGTGTATTTTTAATTTATAATCATTTTATAATTAACTGTTCTGGGCGCTTTGGGGTTTAGTATGAAGGTCTTTTAATGGAAGGTTAAATATTAAAATTCGGAATAAACCGACCTCAAATACTTGTTTTTTTTATGTGATATGAACGCGGCATTCGTTTTTTTAGTGCCAAAAAATTGGCCTGATTTTGTATTAGTAATAGTAACAAGCATAAAACGAGGGTACATGGCAATGGTGTATTAATAGCATCAAAAAGAACAAATCGCAAAAGAGACAGCTGGCTGGAGGCTTTCCTTTGCAACGTTTATGAACCTTCGTTTTAGGAGTTACGGCTCAGAACGATCCAGATTTCAAACTACACTATGACTGTTTTGGTGGCGATCGCAAGCGCCACAAGATCATGTAAAGCACCGCGCTTTACCCGGATCGGTACGTTCGTTGGCACCCGCCTTTGCGAAGGCAACCTGGTATGTAATCAACTTAAATTCGCTTCATGAATAACACATTCTCAACATTGCTCGACCTTTACCTGTTTTTTGCTTTAGGCATCGAATCATTAGGCAGTTCCGACAGCGGACGCGACGTTATCATCATTGATATCAGCGGCGTCTAATTATTTGTTACAGGTTCGTTAAGTGGATATTATGTTTATCTTTGGGCCATGCAGAATTTGCTGGAACTCGTAGATATCGTATCCAAAAAGCGATTAAAAGCTGCGGGCGCACCGGGATTTCCGGATGCGCCCACATGTTATTTATATGATATAATTAAGGATGGGTTTGTCAAAACAGATGAGCAAGCGAGCGACTTATTGAGCAAAAAATATCCAGCGGAGACCTACCAACGTGTAAAGCAACAGCTGAAGAAATATTTGAATCGGATGTTATTTATTGTGGAGTTAAATCTACCACATTATCAACTACGTCAGAAGGCCTATTTCGAGTGCCATCGTAGTTGGGCGGCAATGAAAATATTGGTGGGTAAAAATGCCCGCGCGAGCACCTTAGACATCGCTTCGGATTTGTTACAAATATCACGTCGTTATGATTTTTCGGATATTGCCTTGGATATAGCGCGCACACTGCGACTGCAATATGGTTCTGTTTTGGGCGATTTAAAGAAGTTTGAGCAGTTTGGGATTTTGGCAAAGCATCTAGATTTGGTTGTACGCGCGGAGAATCAGGCAGAAGAACTGTATACTGATTTAATTGTTCGTTTTGTGAACAACAAGTCAGCGAAAAAGGAAGTACACGAACAGGCGTTGTCGTATTTTGCACAGATTGAGCCAGATTTGAATCAATTTGAAACCTATAAGATGCATTTATGTGGGCGGTTAATTGAGGTATTGATCCATTCGAGTGTAAATGATTATAAGCAGACCGTTGGGGTGTGCGCCCGAGCGATTGCGTTTTTTGAAAAGCGGTCTTATGTAGCCAATGTTCCTTTACAAGCATTTTATTATCAATCGATGGTTTGCTGTGTGCAGTTGCGGGACTATGAGCATGGGAAAGAAATTGCGCGGAAAGGCATCAGTTTATTAGAGGATGGTACATTTAACTGGTTTAAATATCAGGAGTTGCTCATTATATTGGCATTTCATACCAGGGCTTATCAAGAAGCGTATGATGTACTGAAGCGCGTATTATTACATCGGAAGTATAGTTCCTTACCGGAAAGTACACGACAATATTGGAAGATCATCGAGGCATACCAATACTATTTGAAAGAGTTAGGGTTGATCGATGTGGAAGGGGAGGAGTCCATATTGAGTCGGTTTAGAATTGCGCGTTTTGCCAATGAGACCCCGTTGTTTTCGAGAGATCGGCGAGGGTTGAACATTCCGATCTTAATTTTTCAGATTGTTTATTTGATTCATCAGCGGAAGCAGAGTGAAACGATCGATCGTATGGATGCGATTGCGCGCTACAGCACCCGATACCTGGTTAAGGATGACACCTATCGGAGTAACTGTTTTATAAAAATGCTGCTTGTAATACCTGAAGCGGGTTTCCATAAAGTTGCAACAAAAAGGCATGCGGACCGGTTTGTAAAATTGCTGAAAGCAGTTCCGCTCGACTTTGCGAACCAATCGCATGAGGTAGAATTGATTCCTTATGAAGATTTGTGGGAGATGGTGCTAGGTACCTTGTAGCTGGCCATGGTTATAATTCAGGTGGGTCCCAGCTCTGTTTTATGTAGTATGATATATTGAATAAAACGCTTGTATGTACACTATAAATAGAAAGTGTAAATTATTTTATATGTTAATGATTGTTAAATGACATTATTTTTTTGTCATAAATTATTGATTGTTAATTTTTTGAAACTTTGTGTTTACTTTAATATGTCGGATTTAATCATTTTTTATTTGGGGCTTTAACTACATAAAGACTTATATTCCTACATTTGTAGCAGAAAGCAATCTACACACAACAACATCAATCATTTTGCTTCTCGATAATCGTTTTTCTCCTGACGATTTGGATTTTCCCTGTATAGTGTATATGTAATCTTTTCATGATTCGTTTAGTTCTCCTAAACGACACTATCATTTTGCGTCGCTTCTACGCTTATTAATCTACCCCTCATCAGTGCCTGTCACTGCATCATCTTTGTGTGCCCGCTTCTGCACCAACTTAATCATTTCCATTTAACAGCTTCTTTTCTGGCTTTGGATTCAGGCGTAAGCCTGTCCCACACTTTTCTTTCGATACTATATCGTTTGAGATTTCGCGTGTATTGTACTTATTTGTGTTGATCACAGGTAGGTGTATCGCTTATTTGGTTTTCCAAAGTCATGGTTTTATTGATGAATAACTGTTTGGTTTTTCCGCGCATGTAAAGTGTTGACGGAGAAGCCCTTAGCAGCTTGTCATATTTTTAAAATATTGCCCAATTAATATTTTTAAAACACTATCATGATGCATTGCTCTACATTCCAGTCCGTTTCAAACAATGTAAAACCGTTTGGTATCATTCGTTTGGCAACAGTTCTTTTAGTGGGTTTGTTTCCTTTTTTGGAATCGACTGCTCAGAATCCGTTTTCTCCGGCACTTGATTTCAATATATTTACTGAACAAAACGTCAATATTACTGGCGGTGATGTGGAGGGGGCAATAGCAGCAGGTGGTAGTTTCGAAATTGCTGGCACGGGTCAGTATACTGCCACCAATGCAGGTACGGGCAATCCGTATGTACTCATTGGCAGTACTAAGTATGCCATGGTGGTGCATGGGGGTATCGTTTATACCTCTGGAATATTTCAGGTAAACGGTACGTTATCAGACCATTATGTCAAATTTGGCAATTTGGGGGGTGGAACAGCAACCTTAAATGGTAGTATCATCAACATACAAAATGGTACACCAAAAATACAGGTAAATGCTACAAATCAGCCGATCAATACCATAACCGGTACTGGTTTAGTGGCATTTTCTACGGCTATGACAAGTATGCGTGGTAGTAGCACCTCTCTTTCGGGTTGTGCTAACACGGTTACCCCGACGTTTTCTGGTGGTAATCCGACCATCAGTTTGAACGCTGGTCTGAATATTTGGAACATTACAGGCACTGCTTTGAACGGCTGGTCTGGAATGACCTTCAACACCTTACCAAGTGCGACAAAAACGTTGGTGATCAATGTTGATGCAGCGGGCACTTTCAACTGGGATGTACCAAATATGGCTGGCATTGGCCGGACCGAGGCGCAATACATCATCTGGAACTTTTACAATTGCACGAACTTGAATATTCCATCTGGTGCGATGGTAGAGGGTTCCATTTTGGCGCCCAACGCGCACATTGTTAAAACAAGCAGCAGCAATGTGGAGGGTCAGATTGTGGGTGTAAGTTTTACCCAATGTGCGGGTGAAGTGCATATCGCTGAATTTGCAGGGAATGCGTCGGGCTGCAGTGTTACTTGCGACAACGTTACCAGTGGTGGTACGATCGGTAGTAACGAAAACAAATGCGGCGGTTACAATCCCGCTTTGATTACCAGCATTACTGGAGCTTCGGGCGGCTCGGGTACGCTGGAGTATATATGGCAATCCTCCTCCTCTTCAACGCCGCCACCCGGTGGTACTTGGACGACAATATCAGGCGCTACGGCGGCTACTTATGATCCGCCCAGTATTTCTGCTTCTACCTATTATGTCCGCCTTGCACGTCGTGCAGGGTGTTCTAGTTATGCGGGCATTTCAAATGTAGTTAAGAAAGAAGTACAGGGTTCGATGAAATTTAAAGGAACCCCAACAGATCCGACTTGTGCGAATGGTACAGACGGTAAAATCAACATTGATATTGAGTCGGCAATATTTCCTAATTACAGTTTTAACTGGACTTCTGCTGCAGGCGGATCTGGTTCGGGCAGTAACATCACAACCGAACCATTTAATATAACAGGGCTTTCAGCGGGCACCTATTATGTTACGATTACCAACGGCATTGGTTGTACCGCTACTTCAACGGTATATTTGAAACAACCAACCGCAATGACCTTTACGACCACAACCACCTCTGTTTCGACCTGTGGTGGAACGAATGGTAAAATAACGGTCAATATCACCAAAGAAATCGTTCCTAACTTCAGTTATAACTGGACTAAGACGGGCGGCGGATCTGGTTCAGGCTCAGGCATCACGACCGAGCCCTTTAGCATTACCGGTCTTACTGCGGGTACTTACAACCTGACCATTACCAATGGGGAAGGATGTACCGCAACTGGAACTGCTACAGTGAGTGAACCAGGTGCTCCAACTGCCAACATTACGGGGACTTCGACCATTTGTGCTGGTGGAAGTACAACACTAACCGCAAGCGGTGGTGTTACTTATTTATGGAGTAATGGCGCAACTACCGCGGTCATTATAGCAACTCCCACTACAACCACAACCTATACGGTAACCGTAACAGCATCGAACAATTGTACGGATACCCATTCAAAGGTTGTAACGGTAAATCCAGCTCCAGCGGGTGCAATTACCGGCAACCTTGCCCTTTGTACTGGGCAGAGTACGACCCTTACTGCAACAGGAGGAGGTACTTATGTCTGGAATACGGGCGCTACTTCAGCTGCTATTACAGTTACGCCATCGGCAAGTACCAATTATACCGTTACAGTAACAGGTGCCAACGGTTGCACGGACACCGATACCAAAACAGTTACGGTAAATGGTTTGCCTGCCGCGAGTATATCAGGCAACTCGCCCATTTGCAATGGTCAGAGTACGACTTTGACTGCAAGTGGTGGCACTAGTTATACTTGGAGTAACGGCGCCACAACGGCAGCCATTACGGTTAGTCCAAGTACGACCACCACTTATACGGTTACTGTAACCAACGCGAACAACTGCACGGCGACTGCGACCAAAGTTGTTACCGTAAATCCTGCTCCATCTGCTTCGATTTCGGGCACCAGCACCATTTGCAATGGGCAGAGCACGACCTTAACTGCAACAGGTGGCGGCACTTATGTTTGGAGCAACAATGCAACTACGGCTGCGATATTGGTTACTCCAACTATTACGACTACTTATACCGTTACGGTAACAGGTGCTAATGGTTGTACCGCGACTGCAACTAAAACAGTTACTGTAAATAGTTTGCCTTCAGCGTCTATTTCGGGTAACACCACCGTATGTACAGGTAGTAGCACCACCTTAACCGCTTCGGGCGGAGGTACCTATGTTTGGAATACGGGGGCAACGACTGCTGCCGTAACGGTAACACCAAGTACCACGACCACTTACACGGTTACCGTGACCAATGCAGCTGGTTGTACAGTCACTTCTACCAAAACCGTAACCGTAAGTTCGGTGGCAAATGCCGCTATTAGTGGGGCTGAAACGGTATGCAGTGGCTCAAGTGTAACCCTCACAGCATCAGGTGGGAACACCTATGTTTGGAGCACGGGTGCAACTACGGCCGCTATTTCTGTTTCACCAAGCACCCTTACGACGTATACTGTAACGGTAACCGCTGCAGGAGGTTGTACAGAGGTCGTGAAAAGAGCGGTACTTCCATATGGTTGCGGAAGCGTTTGTTCAAGTAGAACTGCAAGCAGCACCATTGAATGTAATAGCGGTGCGGATTATGGTCTTTACGCCAGTCAGTTAATAGGCAGTGGCGCAAATTACTTACCAATTAGTGCGGCAAGTTTTGTGGAATATACGGATGGGACCGCTTATTATAGTGGCGTTGCCACGGAGCCATCAACCGGGGCTCAATTTAACTTTGACTTTGTGTTTACAGGCAGGACCACAACGGCACCTGCTGGTAGCCCTAAAACACCTTATTGCGGCAATTACACCCACGATCCGACGGATTACTATTATTATTTAAGTTACTCAGGTTTGATAACAGGCCTAGGTAATTATGCGGGTGCTCAGGTTAGTTTTGTGAATATGATGCCTGCCTTCCAAATAGGAACAGGTGCCAACGTACATCAGGATGTATTTGGCGGTTCGGGATGGTTAAGTCCAACTTTGGTGAATCAGCCAGATAATTCAAATTACACGATTGCGCCTGGCAGTCAATTCGATATAAATAATGAACTTTCAGGTTCTTCTTGTATTGCTTGTTTGAATTTGCCTCCAACAGCTACGATCAGCGGTAATGGCAACATTTGTAATAGCCAAAGCACTACTTTGACTGCAACAGGTGGCGGCACTTATGCTTGGAGTAATGGCGCTACAACAGCCGCTATTACTGTATCGCCCACTGTTACAACCACCTATACCGTAACCGTTACAGGGGCTTTGGGTTGTACGGCAGTTGCGACCAAAGTTGTAACCCTTGGTACGCCACCAACGGCTGCCATTACCGGAAATACTACTGTTTGTAATGGAGTAAGCACGACCTTAACTGCAAGCGGTGGAGGTACCTATGTGTGGAGTAATGGCGCTACTACCGCTGCTATTACTGTAACGCCTTCTACCACAACTACTTATACGGTTACTGTTACAAGTGCGAGCAGTGGTTGTACCGCAACGGCTACTAAAACGGTTACGGTAAACAGCCTACCTACTGCTTCGATTTCAGGAACAACAACCATTTGTAATGGCAGCAGTACTGTTTTAACTGCTACGGGTGGTGGAACATATCTTTGGAGTAATGCCGCTACAACTGCGGCAATTACCGTAACTCCAGCAACTACGACTACTTACACAGTAACCGTTACCAACGCGAGCGGATGTACCGTAACTTCTACCAAAACAGTAACTGTAAATAGCTTGCCTACAGCGAGTATTTCTGGAAATACTTCGGTTTGTAGCGGCGGAAGCACCACTTTAACTGCTACCGGCGGAGGTACATATGCCTGGAATACGGGAGCAACAACTGCTGCTATCACTGTAACACCAAGTAATACAACAACTTATACCGTTACTGTTACAAATGCGGCAGGTTGTACTATTACTTCTACAAAAACAGTAACTGTGAATTCGGCAGTCACCGGCGCAATCACCGGCGCAGAAACTGTGTGCAGCGGTTCGAGTGTAACACTTACTGCTACAGGTGGCAATACCTATTCCTGGAATACGGGTGCAACCACTGCGGCAATTTCAGTTTCACCGACTACGCTTACCACTTACACCGTTACTGTAACGGCTGCTGGAGGTTGTACGGAGGTTGTAAAGCGTGCAGTACTTCCTTACAATTGTGGTTCGGTTTGTTACAGTCGCACGGCAAGCAACACAACTGCGTGTGGCAGTGGAAATAGCTACGGCTTGTATGGAAGCCAATTGATAGGAAGTGGCGCTATTTATTTCCCGATTAGTGGCGCAACGTTTGTAGAATACACAGATGGAACCGCTTATTATAGCGGTGTTGCAACGGATCCTTCCTCTGGTGCTCAATTTAATTTTGATTTTGCATTTACAGGCAGAATTACTACAGTACCTGCCGGCAGCCCTGAAACTCCTAATTGCAACAATTACACCTTTGATCCAACAGACTTCTATTATTACACCAATTATACAGGTTTGTTAACCGGCTTAGGCAATTATGCAGGTGCTCAGGTACGCTTTATAAATATGACCCCTGCATTCCAAATTGGAACAGGTGCTAACCAGCATCAGGATGTATTTGGTGGTTCTGGATGGTTGAGTCCAACCTTGGTAAATCAGCCAGATAATTCAAATTATACAATTGCACCAGGCGGCCAATTTGATATTAACAATGAACTCTCCGGTTCTTCTTGTATTGCCTGTTTGAATTTGCCTCCAACAGCAACCATTAATGGTAATGGCACGATTTGTAATGGCCAAAGCACTACTTTGACAGCAACTGGTGGTGGTACCTATGCTTGGAGTAATGGCGCTACAACAGCTGCTATTACTGTATCGCCCACTGTTACAACCACCTATACCGTAACCGTTACAGGGGCTTTGGGTTGTACCGCAGTGGCTACTAAAGTTGTAACAATTGGTACGCCGCCAACCGCAGCGATTACCGGAAATAACGTTATTTGTAATGGTGCAAGTACGACTTTAACTGCAAGTGGAGGTGGTACTTATGTTTGGAGCAACGGCGCAACTTCAGCGGCAATTACTGTAACACCTTCGACTACAACTACTTATACAGTTACTGTTACAAGTGCAAGTAGCGGTTGTACTGCAACTGCTACTAAAACAGTTACGGTAAATAGCTTACCTACTGCTTCGATTTCAGGAACAACAACCATTTGTAATGGCAGCAGTACTGTTTTAACTGCAACAGGTGGTGGAACATATCTTTGGAGTAATGCTGCTACAACTGCGGCAATTACCGTAACTCCAGCAATTACAACTACTTACACCGTAACCGTTACGAACGCGAACGGTTGTTCCGCAACATCAACCAAAACCGTTACCGTAAATAGTGTGCCAACTGCCTCGATTTCCGGGGTGAATTCTATTTGTTTCGGTGGCAATACAGTCTTCACTGCTACTGGCGGTGGGACTTACCTTTGGAATACATCTGCTACTACTGCTTCGATTACCGTAAGTACTGCTGGTACTTATACTGTTACAGTAACCAATGCACAAGGCTGTACGGCAAGTGCAACACGCACCCTTACCATTGCTCCGAATTTAGTAGTAGCTTCATCACAAGTAAATGTATTGTGTTTTGGTGCTTCCACCGGTTCGATTGATTTGACCGTAACAGGAGGCACTGCACCATACACCTATAACTGGGGCGCAGGTCAGCCAACAACGCAAGACCGTTCGGGTCTGGCCGCTGGAACTTACGCTGTGACCGTAACAGATGCAGGTGGATGTACCAAAACAGCTAGTGCTACAATCACCGAGCCGAGTGCTGTGGTGCTGAGTGTTACTGCTTCTAACGCAACTTGCGGTAATGCCAATGGTTCAATTGATTTAACAGTAAGTGGCGGTGTTTCACCATACACTTATAACTGGGGTGCTGGTCAGCCAACAACCCAGGATCGCAGCGGTTTGGCAGCGGGTACCTACACGGTAACCGTAACAGATGCCAACAATTGCACAAAAACAATTTCAGCGAGCGTCAGC
>CAIVGO010000248.1 GCA_903905445.1 uncultured Bacteroidota bacterium | reverse complement strand
GCGGTTTGATAATCCCAGGCCGTTTGGTAATCCATCTGGCCTAAATCCTGAAAATAGGTTGTTTGCATGATTTTCATCAAAAAAGGGTTTAACAAAAACAATCCGAAGTTGTTTGAAAATTGTCAAAAACTACCGCTTTTTGGCATGTTTTAATACCATAGTCACACCTTTATACACGTTTTCATTTTTTCACAAAATAAAATTCGGGAATAGCGTGTCCAATCCAAAAAGGGGGTCTACCTTTGCGTCCCGTAACAATTCCAACGATACATGACTAAATACATATTTGTTACGGGCGGCGTGACCTCTTCGCTTGGCAAAGGCATTTTATGTGCTTCCCTTGCTAAATTACTTCAGGCACGCGGATTTTCCGTTACGATCCAGAAATTTGATCCCTATTTGAATGTCGACCCCGGCACGCTCAATCCGTATGAACATGGCGAATGCTATGTTACGGATGATGGCGCCGAGACCGACTTAGATTTGGGACACTATGAGCGTTTTTTGAATACGCCAACCTCCCGCGCCAACAACGTGACGACCGGTTCGGTGTATCAAACCGTGATCAACCAAGAGCGTGAAGGCGCTTATTTGGGCAAAACCGTTCAAATTATTCCACACATTACCGACGAAATCAAGCGCCGGATGCTGTTGCTGGGTCAAAGCGGTAATTACGATATTGTGATTACCGAATTGGGGGGTACCGTGGGCGATATTGAGTCTTTGCCTTACGTGGAGTCGGTACGACAAGTGCGCTGGGAACTTGGAAAGGACAATTGCATCGTGATTCACCTCACGCTGGTTCCTTATTTGAAAGCGGCCAAAGAGCTCAAAACCAAACCGACGCAACATTCGGTGAAAGAACTGTTGAGCCTGGGCATCCAGCCGGACATCCTGGCTTGCCGAACCGAACATCCTTTGGGACAAGATTTGCGCCGTAAACTGGCCTTGTTTTGCAACGTAGAAATGTCTTCTGTCATTGAGGCCATGGACGCAGAAAGCATTTACGATGTGCCTTTGATGTTGTTAAAAGAGCGTCTGGACAGCGTGGTGATTTCGAAACTGCATTTGAATGACCGCCGCGAGCCCAATTTGAACACTTGGAAAAAGTTCTTAGGCAAGCTTAAAACGCCTTTGTATTCGGTTAAAATTGGCTTGATCGGAAAATACAATGAATTACCCGATGCGTATAAGTCTATTTATGAGTCTTTTGTGCATGCTGGCGCGATCAATGAATGCAAAGTAACGGTTGAGCCCATCCATGCCGAGCAATTAGAAGGCACTTATAAATCGGTAGGTGATACGTTGTCTGGCTTGAAAGGTATTTTGGTAGCACCTGGTTTTGGTGAGCGGGGCATTGAAGGCAAATTGATGGCCATTCGGTATGCCCGTGAAAACAACATTCCGTTTTTTGGTATTTGCCTGGGCATGCAAACCGCCTGTGTCGAATTTGCGCGCAATGTACTCGGACTTAAAGATGCCGCTTCAACGGAGGTAGATAAACACACCAGCAATCCGGTGATCGACATGATGGAAGACCAAAAAGGCATGACCCAGAAAGGGGGAACCATGCGTTTGGGTGCTTACCCCTGTGAACTTAAAAAGAAGACCAAGGCTTTTGAAGCCTATAAAAATACAAGCATCAGCGAACGCCATCGCCACCGCTGGGAATTCAACAATGCCTACCTGGAACAATTCGAAAAAGCAGGCATGACCGCTACTGGCCTCAATCCGGATACTGGTTTGGTGGAAATCATGGAGTTAAAAGACCATAAATGGTTTGTGGGCGTGCAGTTTCACCCGGAACTAAAGAGTACGGTGGAGAATCCGCACCCGCTGTTTGTTTCTTTTGTGAAGGCTTGTATTTAAACTTTGTTTTATTGGGGCATGTAACACCTTGGAAGATGATCTTCTGAGGTGTTATTTTTTTGGGCCGTTTGAGGTGTCACCTTCCGAGGGTTACCTCCCGAGGTGTCATCTCCCGAGGGTTACCTCCCGAGGTGTTACCTCCCGAGGTGTCACCTCCCGAGGTGTCATCTCCCGAGGTGTCATCTCCAAGGTTTACCTCGCGAGGTGACACCTCCGACATCAACCTTTCGAGGTGTCACCTCCGACATCAGCCTCCCGAGGTGACACCTCCAGCAACAGCCTCCCGAGGTGACACCTCCAGCAACAGCCTCCCGAGATGACACCTCCAACATCAACCTCCCGAGGTGTCACCTCCAGCAACAACCTCCCGAGGTGTCACCTCCAGCAACAATCTCCCGAGGTGTCACCTCCAGCAACAATCTCCCGAGGTGACACCTCCAGCAACAACCTCCCGAGGTGTCACCTCCGACATCAACCTTTCGAGGTGTCACCTCCGGCTTAGACCCAAAATCCGTACACCAACACATAAAAAGCCTCTCAAATAGCCATAAAATAGAATGAACCAGCCATGAAACTACCCGTTCATGTAGTCATTAATTAGAAATAATTTTCTAATTCCATTTATTAAAAACCAAACAACAACATACACTCGTAGATTGGGTATCAAAAAAATTCAGCCTTATGCGATACACCACTTATCTACTTACAATTGCTTTTTTTCTGGCGTTTGGTACACTTTACGCCCACAATGGCTCCATCAACGGCCAGGTAACCGAAGAAAACGGCCTCGAACTTACCGGAGCAACGGTACAACTCGATCCAGGTGCGCTGCATACGACGACCAATGAACTTGGTTTCTTCAATTTCCCCAATTTGCGAGCGGGCGCCTATACCGTTACGGTGCAATTCCTAGGTTTTGAAACCAGTATAACCAAAGAGGTTCAGGTGCGCGACAGTGAAACGTCGACCCTGCGTATTGAAATGCTTGTGGCACCGCTCGATTTGCGGACGGTTGAAATCAGCAATACCCATGTAGCCCGTGGATTACAAACGGTGAGCACTTTGGATATCCAAACACGCCCGGTAAACACGGCCCAGGATGTCCTGCGCATGGTACCTGGTCTTTTTATTGCCCAACATGCTGGCGGTGGTAAAGCAGAACAACTTTTTCTGCGCGGATTTGACATTGACCACGGCACGGATGTTAATTTGACGGTAGACGGTATGCCTGTGAATATGGTTTCGCATGCACACGGACAAGGTTATGCCGATTTGCATTTTGTGATTCCTGAATTGATTGGCAACGTTTCTTATAAAAAAGGGCCTTACGATGCAGATGCGGGTAATTTTACCACGGCAGGACGAGTTTCCTTCAAAACGGTGGATGCTCTGGACCAAAGTATCGTAAAATTTGAAGCGGGCCAGTTTAACAGCCTGCGTGCTTTGGGCGCTTTCAACTTGCTCACGAATACAGCCGCTCGAAAAAACCAACATGCCTACTTAGCCGCGGAAACCGTGTACAGCGATGGGTATTTTGAAAGTCCTCAGGCTTTCCGTAGGCTTAATTTATTGGGAAAATACAGCGCCCTGCTCGACGATGACCATCGCATTTCTTTCAGTGCTTCGGCTTTCCAGAGTAATTGGAACGCTTCCGGTCAAATACCAGAACGCGCTGTAGAAAGCGGAGCAATTACTCCTTTTGGCGCGATTGACGATACAGAAGGCGGGAGCACCAGCCGGTACAACTTCAATTTTGAACATACTAAAGGCTTGAAAAACAATGGTTTATTGCGCAACCAGGTTTTTTACATCCATTATAATTTTGAACTGTTTTCCAATTTTACCTTTTTCCTGAACGACCCGATCAACGGTGACCAAATACGGCAAAAGGAAAAACGCAATATTTTTGGGTACAATGGAACGTATCAAACTGAGCACCAACTGTTTGGGCAATCTTTACAGAGTGAAATCGGTGTTTTCTTACGGGCCGACCAAACCGATAAAAGTGAACTTTCCCGCACTAAAAACCGCGCCTATACGACCCAGGCGCTTGCTTTAGGCGATGTTACCGAGACCAATACAGGTGCATATATCTCCGAAACCTTTGAAATTACCAATAAATTGACGTTCAACGCGGCGTTACGCGCGGATGTTTTTCAGTTTCAGTATGAAAACGCACTCGATTCGGCGTACAATCCACAAAGCATCACAAGTTCTGTTTTTAGCCCAAAAGCAAACCTTTATTACGATTTCACCCCAAAATTCCGCCTGTATGCCTCGGGCGGATACGGATTTCACTCCAATGATACCCGTGTCGTAGTACCCCAAAACGGATTGCAAACATTGCCGAAAGCCACCGGTCTTGACCTCGGTGCCATCATTCAACCAACACCTGCTTTATTTGTACAAGTAGCGGCTTGGTACTTGGCATTGCAACAAGAGTTTGTGTATGTGGGCGACGAAGGTGTGGTAGAGCCGGGTGGCCGAACCCGCCGTCAAGGCCTTGATTTGACGGCGCGCCTCCAAATTGCACGGCATTTTTACACGGATGTCGACTTTACCTATTCCCATGCACGCGCCATCGACGAGCCAGAAGGCGGTCAATACATCCCATTAGCGCCAAAATACACCGGCACCGGCGGCATCCGCTACGATCGCGGCAAAGGTTTGTATGGTGGTTTGCGCTTCCGATATTTAGGCGACCGAGCAGCCAACGGTGATAACAGCTTGATTGCCAAAGGCTACTTTATTGCAGATGCCGTGGGCGGCTGGAAAAATGACCAATTAGAAATCGGGTTTTCCATTCAGAACCTCACCGATGTACGCTGGAAAGAAGCCCAATTCGAAACAGAATCGCGGCTGCGCAACGAAACAGAACCCGTAACCGAAATACACTACACACCAGGAACACCTTTTTTCCTAAAAACTGCATTGACCTACCGGTTTTAAAAATCTGATCTAATAAACTGATTTTCAAATACTTCACTTGAAATAACAGCAATTGCGCTTGTATTTCCAGCCCATTTCATGCCTTTTTTTCACCTAACATATTCATGCTTAAATTTTTCACACAGATGAATTTACCCAAATTTGCAGCCGCGCCCAAAGCCATCCTGATGGTCGCATTCGGTCTGCTGCTCGGATTAAACCTCCGGGCATCTTCGCACCGCGAGGCGCCACTCATCGCCAATGATCCGCTTGCGGACAATACCGATGTGTACGCGTTTCGCAGCCCCGACAACCCCAACACGATTACCATTATTGCCAATTACATTCCCGCGGAGTTGGCACATGGCGGACCGAATTACAACACTTTTGGTGAAAATATTCGGTACGAAATCCATATCGACAACAATCCGGCAAAAGTGGGCGATGAGGTAACTTACCGCTTTACCTTCACTCGGGTAAATCAGGACCCAAGCACCTTCTTCAACATTCGCCTGGGTCAGCGCAACCTGCGCACGACGTACACCTGCGAACGTTCAATCGACGGTGGACTTACCTGGCAAACCATCCTGACCAATGGTGAGGTACCACCTCCGAACATCGGTCCACGCTCTATTGAATCGGGTGTTGGCCTGGGTTCAGACTATGAAACTTTAATCGAATCGGCCATCCTGAACAGTTCAACCGGTGAAAAATTGTTTTGCGGACCTGCGGACGATCCATTTTTTGTGGATTTGGGCGGTGTTTTTGACCTTGGAAACTTGCCACGGCAAGGCGGTGCTGCCAGCCGCGATGGTTTGGCGCAATACAATGTGCATAGTATTTGTTTGCAAATTCCTATTGCTACGTTGTTGAAGGCAGGGGTGAACGCTGCCCCTACTAATATCCTGGATGGCAATTTTGTCATCGGAGTATGGGCTTCGTCCAGCCGCAAAGCAACACGCACCTTGAAAACGGGGGGCGGCTATGACGATGAAGGCACCTGGGTACAAGTTAGTCGCCTCGGCATGCCTTTGACCAATGAAGTGGTGATTCCAATCGGTTACAAAGATTATTGGAACAGCATTACCCCGTACGACGAATTGGCAGACACCGTTTTGGATGGATTTTTCTTCAATCCTGAATTGGCGTTGTATATGGATGACTCCAAATTTGGTGGCGCAATCCCGGCCTTCAAACCATTGCGCATTCAGCGTAAATCCCTGGGCGCCTTCAATTTTGCGAATGGCAACGACGGGCTTTTTGGTTTGAAAGGAACCGCTGCGGTGGCTGGAACGGCATTGGATGATGCCATTTTTGGCACTTTGCTGTTGCCAGGCGCTGGAAAACCGCGTTCGGTAGATTTGTGGCCTATTTTCCATACCGGTGTTCCCAATTTCCCGCCTTATCAATTGGCAACGGGTAAAAACGGCAACCCATTGGCCGCAGGTAAGCCATTTATCAACAATTTCCTGCCGAATGGCGGCGATATGTTGCGCCTGAATATGGCAACACCCGTTACCCAGCGCAACGACCCGGCTTTTAGCGCCCTTGGCATTGTACAAGCGGCCGTTTTGGGTCTTACCGATCCAACGTATGCTTCTTCTGCAGATTTACAGTTTATTCCAAATATGGACGGTTTTCCGAATGGTCGCCGCCTGGAAGATGACGTAACCCGTATAGAGTTACAGGCTGTAGCAGGTGTTGCCCTTGCTGCCATTGGACTTTGGTATGATGATTATACGCCAAGTGGAAGCCCCGTTACGCAAAACTTGTTGAATGTCATCACTTATTCAACGGGTGTAGACAAAAACGACAAACCTTTCAAACCTGCCTTCCCTTATGTTGCCACACCTTGGGCTGGAACAGAAACAAACTAATTGCAAACCACCTTTAAATTCATAACAATGAACATCTTATTCAAACAACTGCTGGTCCTTTGCGCAATGCTTGGCGCAATGCAGGTAGCCCAGGCTTCGAGCCACCGCGAGGCGCCACTGATTGCAGATGATCCTTTGGCTGATAATGTGGACGTATATGCCTTCCGCAGTCCTGATCGCCCCAATACCGTTACCCTGATTGCTACTTATGTACCTCTTCAGTTGCCCCAGGGCGGACCAAATTATTACTCTTTTGGTGAAAATATCCGGTATGAAATCCACATTGATAACAATCCGGCCAAACCCGGCGATGAATTGATCTATCGGGTGGAATTTAAAACGGTCAATGAAGACCCCACCACTTTTTTCAATATTCGTTTAGGCAAACGCAATTTAAAAATGGTGTACACCCTGTATCGCTCTGATAATGGTGGACAATCCTTTATCCCGATTATTCAAAATCGCGCAGTGCCACCCACTAATATTGGCGAACGCAGTATTAATTCATCTTTAGGTCTGGGTAAAACCTACCAACAACTGGTCAACGAATCCACTTTGTACGCTTCAACCGGCGAACAAGTGTACATCGGCCCGTCTGATGATCCGTTTTTTGTAGACTTAGGCGGTATTTTCGACCTTGGTGATGCGCCACGGCAGAATGCACAGGCACGCGATGGATTGGCTTGCATGAATGTAAGTACCATTGCCATTCAGGTTCCGATTGGTTTTTTGCGCAAAAAAGGCGCTGCTGCCAGTCCGACGAATATCCTTGACCCGAATTATGTTATTGGGGTGTGGGCAAGCGCCAGCCGTAAAAAAGTACGCACTTTGAGCGCTGGCAAAGAAACATACAGTGGCGATTGGGTGCAAGTTAGCCGCCTGGGCATGCCTTTGACCAACGAAGCGGTGATTCCAATTGGTTACAAAGACTACTGGAACAGCCTCACACCATATGACGAACTAGCTGATACTCAATTAGATGGATTTTTCTACAACCCTGAATTGGCGCTTTATATGGATGATGCGCAGTTTGGAGGCGCCGTACCGGGCTTTTCGAAATTGCGTATTCAGCGCAATGCTTTGGGTTCTTTCGACTTTGGCAATGGTAAAAACGGTTTATTTGGCCTAAAAGGAAGCGCCGCAGTAGCAGGTACCGCCCTGGATGATGCCATTTTTGGCACCCTTTTATTGCCCGGCGCAGGAAAGCCGCGTTCAGTCGATTTGTGGCCTATCTTCCACACCGGTGTTCCGAATTTCCCGCCATATCAATTGGCAACGGGTAAAAACGGCAATCCATTGGCCCCTGGCAAACCGTTCATTAACAACTTTTTGCCCAATGGCGGTGATATGTTGCGCTTGAACATGGCCGTACCAGTTACCCAGCGCAATGACCCGAATTTCAGCAGCCTCGGTATTGTACAGGCAGCCGTATTGGGCTTGACCAATCCACAATACACCAACATCAACTTGCAGTTTATTCCCAATATGGACGGTTTTCCTAACGGCCGCCGCCTGGAAGATGATGTGACCCGTATTGAATTACAGGCTGTTTCCGGAGTGGCTTTGGCGGCAATCGGTTTGTGGTACGACGATTTTAACGGCAGCAACCCCGTTTCACAGGATCTGTTGGATGTGCTGACGTACACTACAGGTGTGGAGAAAAATGATGCGACCTTCAAAAACCGTTTCCCATATGTAGCCCTTCCTTGGGCGGGCGACGGTGTTTGTGGCGGCAAAATCGCTTCTATCAATGCATCTGGCGAAGAACGCAGCAGTGCAATTGGCATCCAGGCAGCACAGGCGGTGATGTCCAACTACCCAAATCCATTCCAAAGCACCACGACCCTCAACCTGCACCTCGCTACCGCAGCAAAAGTGCAAGTATTGGTGTACGACAACAATGGTCGTTTGGTAAGTACGGTCGTGAATGGTCAAAAAGACGCGGGCGATTACCAAATGCAGGTTGAACTCACCCAGCAACCCGCAGGCACGTATTATGCCGTTGTTTTGACCGATGGTAAAATGATGCAATCGCTCAAATTGAGTAAAACAAACTAAAAATCAATCAGTCGGGAGTCGGTTAAACATCCAAAAGGATATCAACCGGCTCCCAACTTTAAATCAACCAACAATGAAAAATTTCTTATTGCTTATCGCTTTTGTTATCGCTTGCACCACTGCATGCACCAACAACCAGCATTCCAATACCAAAGACGGAAAAGCCAAATTTACCAGCCAGGAAGCACTGACAATTCCAACTTTGCTGGATCGCAATGAAGCCATCCGCAACGGAAAAGAATGGGATAATGTGCAAAACATCTATGGAAACTCCAAAAAAGCACTCCTTCAAAACCCCAACGATTGGGATGCGCGCTTGAAACTCGCCGAACTGTTCATTCAGGAAGCCCGCGTAACAGGCGAACATCCGCATTATTATCCGGCAGCCTTGTTTATC
>CAIVGO010000247.1 GCA_903905445.1 uncultured Bacteroidota bacterium | reverse complement strand
GGTCGTGCTGATCCCGTTGGTACATGCATTTGCCGGGTCGATCCCGATCAGGAAATACGTGCCAGGGTTTGTTACATTCAAATTATTGCCAGTTCCGATATACGTCGTATCCGTTCCGTTGATTTGTGCCCAGCGGAAAAGTATGCCCGGGAACGAAGAACCGCCACTGAGGGTCACTGTTTTTTGGGCACAACTCAGGGCCGCCGGCTGGTTGATAAACAAAGGCGGATAGGCCAGATTTTCATTAATTTGAATCAGGGCGGTGTCACGGCACAACGTAAGGGTATCCAAAATGATAAACTGATAATTGCCGGGTTGACTGATCGGAACAATGCTGCCATTGGCAAATACTTGTCCGCCCGACAACCAAATAGCATTGGCGTTCAGGGTGCCTTCGATCGTGCCAGCCAAGATGATTTCCTGAATCGTACAATTGAGGATACTACTCGGATTGGCAATAATCGTTGCCACGGGCGCATTGCTAAAGTCTTTTATCACCACTTTTGCGGTGTCTGCACAGCCATTCGCCTGTACGGTGATGAAGTATGTTCCCGGTAACCCGGCCGTTGCGGTAGATTGGTTACTTGGTCCGACGATCAGGCCATTTGCGGTGGTCCAGCTGTACAAGACGCCATTCAAAGTGGTATTACATTGCATGGAAACAGCCCGTACTTCGCAATTGAGCACGCCCACTGGACCGGTAACGGCCACGGGTTGTTCGATGAACTGAATCGGAGTGCCCACGGAAATTTCGGTACACCACTGTGCAATTTGCACATTGCCTGCAGCGTCTTTATCACCCACCACTGCCGACACATAATAAATGGTGCCATATTGCATAGTTGCCGGATTAAAGCAAAAAACGGGCTGACTGTTGCGCGCAAGTTCTTGCACAATGGTATCGCCCACGCCGGTATGCAACACAAACTGGAGCACATCGTTGGCATCCAGGAATTGTCCTGTTGGGTTATAAACCGCTGTAATACAGCCATCGCCACAAGTTGAAATCAGGTTTGTGGACATGGTGCCTACCGCCGTTTCACAATCAATCAGTTTTATTTGGAAGCCACAATCGGCACTGCAACCATTGGCATCGGTTACATTTAGGGCATAGGCGCCAACCGGTAAGTTGTTAAAATTCAATACGCCCGCCGGTACGCCGGTTTGCGGATTGCCCACGGAAGGGGTCACCGTATAAGGCGCAGTACCGCCCGAAATACTCAAACTACCCGATCCATCTGATCCGCCCGGGAAAGAAACCGTATTGCTCGCAACGCAATTAATTTGCAAAGCAGCATTAGGTTGTGAAACGACATATACCGCATTGGCACTACATCCATTGGCGTCGGTTGTGGTTAATCGGTAGGTGCCTGGGCTCAGGTTATTCAAATCTTGCAAGTTGCCCGGTACGGCTGGTTGCCATACATAAACGTATGGTCCTGTTCCGCCATTTATCGACACATCGATGGCACCGGTTGTATTGCCAAAACAAAGAATATTCGTGATCGTGCTGGTTAAATCTACGGTTTGCGTGGCATTGTCTACGGTAAAAGTGGCTGTTGAAATACAAGCACCTCCACCATTTACCGTTACCGTGTACACGCCGGTGGGCAGGTTTGTGAGGTTTTGCTGGGTAGCGCCGTTCGACCATTTATAGGTATAAAGGCCCACCGGACTTACATTAATATCAATCGCGCCATTGTTGCTGATACAAGAAGTAAGCGGGGTTGCTGCCCCGGCAATACTAGGTAAAAGCGTGTTTTCTGGTATCGTAAATTGATCTACGGTTTTGCATCCGTCGGCTCCAACTACGGTAACCGTGTAATCGCCTGAAACAACACCACTTAAATCTTCCACCTGGCCACTATTCGACCAGGTATAGGTATAAGGTGCCTGACTTCCGCTGGTATTCAAATCGATCCCACCGCTATTTTGTCCGCAAAAAGCAGGTGTAATGCCCGCCGCCAATTGTGGCGGATTAGAGTCGTCGGGAATGTTGAAACTTGCCACATTGGTACAAGTGCCGCCCGCGCTCACGGTCACCACATAAGTACCGCCTGCCACCGCATTCAGATCTTGGGTAAGCGGGTTGTTTGACCAGGCATAGGTGTAAGACAAGCCAAATCCGGGATCTGCCGGACTAATCGTTAAGTCGATGCCGCCGTTGGAACTCACGCAAGAAGTATTGGCTTGGGGCGTGCCTGTAATGGCAAAACCCACCGTATTGCCTGGAATCGTGCCGGTGGCCGTGGCCGTACAGAAATTGGCGTCGGTGATGGTTACGGTATAGGTATTGGCTGCAACGGCATTCAAGTCTTCGGTGGTTTGACCGGAAGACCAGTTAAACTGATAAGGCGTGGTGCCGCCCTGGGTCGTCAATTGGAGGCTGCCATTTTGAAGTCCGCATATTTCAGAAGCAATCGTTTGGGTGCTGCTTGGGTAAATGCGTTGATCATCTACCACAAAGGTTGCCGAAGCAACGCAACTGCCTACTTCCGTTACGGAAACAGTATAAACCCCTGCTGCCAACTGACTAATATCTTCTGTAGTAGCAGTGTTCGACCAGGCAATTAAATAAGCGCCAGGCGGTGTAACGGTGAAATTAATGGCCCCGTTGGGTGTTGCACAATTGGTCAACGCCGTTGTGATGCCGGATAAACTAAAACTGGTGCTGTTGTTAGCCACATTCAGGAAGGTATCGGCTTTGCAACCATTGGAAGCAGTCACCGTTACCGCATAGTTGCCCGGTGGCACCCCTGTTAAGTCTTCAGTCGTAGCACTATTCGACCAAAGGTAAGTGTAAGGCCCACTGGCATTGCTGACCGTCAAATCAATTGCGCCGTTACTTTGGCTGCAAATGGCGGCCGTAATATTGGGCACAATGCTTGGGTTGGGTGTATTGTCATTAATATTAAAACTTGCCGTAGCAGAACAGCTGACCCCAGCCGTTACGGTTACCGTATAAGCGCCCTGCGCAAGGTTATTGATATTAGCGGTATTGGCCGCGTTCGACCAGGCATAGGTGTACGCGCCTGCGGGCACAACACTGATGTTCAGGGCGCCATTTCCATTGATACAGGAGGTGTTTTCGCTTGCAATACCACTGATGTTCAAGGCGATGTTATTATTGGATACCACCGTGGTTGCGGTTGCGGTACAATCATTGGCACCTGTTACTGTAACGGTATATACACCTGGTATCAAGTTATTGGCCTGTGCGGTGGTAGTGCTGTTCGACCAATTATAGGTGTAAGGCGCTTCGCCGCCGCTGGCACTGGCCAGGGCACTGCCGTTGTTCAAATTACAGGTGGCCGCTGTTGCGGAAGCCGACAAATTGGGTGCTGTTGCGGCATTTAAAATTTCGAACGTGGCGGTACTGGAACAACTTACGCCAAAACTCACCGTCACGGTGTACATGCCAGGTGCCAAATTATATAAATCGGCCACCATGGCATTGTTCGACCATTTGTATTGGTAGTTCTCGATGGGATCGGCCGTAATAAAAATAGAGCCATTGGGTTGGCCGCAGGACGTGTTATCGCTGATGCCGCCAAAGACTACAATCGACAAATCATTGATCGGTATGGTAACTTCGGTAGTTGCGCTGCATCCGGTCGCAGAAGTAACAGTAACCGTAAAGGTACCCGCCAATTTGTTGGTCAAATCTTGTGTATTGGCGTTGTTCGACCATTTATAGGTATATGGAGCCACGCTGCCACTCACTTCCAGATCAATTCCACCATTGGGCAAGCCACAACGGGCTGCGGTTACATCGGTCGTAAGGGTTGGGATTTCGGTAGCGTCAATAATGGTAAAATTAGCCGTTTCGGTGCAAGTCCCTCCGGCGCTCACGGTCACACTATAATCGCCCGGGGCCAGGTTGTTCAGGGTGGTTGCGGTACTGCCGCTTGCCCAACTTACCGTAACATTAAAGGGCGATAATTGAAGCACAATTCTGCCATTGTCTGTCAGACAGGATGTTTTATCGGTCACAATACCATTTATACTAACTGGAATCGCCTCATCATCTACAAAGATATCCCCGACACTGGTACAGCCATTTGCACCGGTTACGGTCACTTCGTAATAAGCACTTGGCACATTGCTCAGATCTTGCGTAATCGCATTATTCGTCCATAAATAGGTATAAGGTGTGACACCGCCACTCACCGATAAATTAACAGCGCCATTGTTAAGTCCGCAGCGCGCATTGGTACCGTTAAAATTCAAATTGGGCACATTCGGATTGTCTGACACATCAAAAGAAGCCGTTTCCGAGCAAGAACCTGCGCCCGTAACGGTTACCTGGTAGAAGCCAGCGGCCAAACCCGTTAAATCCTGGGTGGTCAATCCATTCGACCACAGGTACGTGTACGTGCCTGCAGGAACCACCGATACATTAATCGCACCATTCGCATTCGCATTGCAAGTTGTATTAGAACTTACTACTGCGGTTATGGAAATGGGGGGATTGTTGTTCGTAATACTGTATTCTGAAGTACTGGTACAGCCATTCGCCCCGGTAACGGTAACGGTGTATGCGCCAGCCGCCAAACCGGTCACGTCTTGGGTCGTGATGCCATTCGACCAAAGATACGTGTAAGGCGTGGTGGCTCCATTTACACTGATATTGATGCTGCCATTGGCCAAATCACAAGTCGATTCTATAAAATTGCCGGTAATCGTGGGCAAATTCGGATTGTCCGGCACCTCAAATTCGGCCGTATTGGTACAGGTGCCGCCCGCACTCACGGTGATGGAATAAGTCCCCGGCGCGAGGTTGCTCAGGTCTTGTGTGGTCAATCCGTTCGACCAGATATACGTATAAGCCGGGTTGATCGGGCTCACTGATACATTGATACTGCCATTGCCGCTGCCAGGCACACAAATGGTATTGGCCGTAACGGTGGCGGTAATATTGATCTGTGGATTGTTGTTGTTCACGGTAATATCCGCTGTTTGAGTACAGCCATTCGCGCCCGTTACAGTCACTTGGTAGCTGTTGGCTAACAAATTGGTCAAACTACTGGTCGTTTCACCACCCGTCCATAAGTACGTATAAGGTGCCACGCCGCCGCTCACCGACAAATTGATGCTTCCATTGGCCAAATCGCAGGTAGAATTCACAACCACTGGTACGATGGTAGGCACAACGGGGTTATCATTAATGGTAAATTCTGCCGTTTGGGTACAGCTTCCCACCTGGGTAACCGTAACCGTGTATGTGCCTGGTGGAAGGTTACTCAAATCTTGTGTTGTCTCGGCATTCGACCAAAGATAGGTGTAGGTATTGGCAGGCGCCACCGATACATTAATGCTGCCATTGCCGCCCAGGCAAGTGGTGTTGTTTACCACGACAGCGGTCACGTTAATGGGTGGGTTGTTATTCGTAACCGTCAATTCAGCAGTTCTGGTACAGCCGTTCGCGCCGGTTACGGTCAGGGTGTATGTTCCTGCCAACAAATTACTTAAGTCCTCCGTTGTCTCGCCATTCGACCATAAATAGGCATAAGGGGGCACGCCGCCACTGACCGATGCGTTGATGCTGCCATTGGTTTGGTCGCAGGTAGATTGGGTGGTGGTGGCCGTTATATTGGGCTGATTCGGATTGTCGTTGATGGTGTAACTTGCAGTATTCGTACAGTTTACGCCAAAGGTTACCGTTACGATGTAAGTGCCGGGTGTCAAATCCGCCAAATCTTCTGTTGTAGCGCCATTTGACCAGTTGTATTGGTAGGTATTGGCGGGGGTAACCGACAAATTTATCGCCCCATTTCCGTTGGTACACGTTGTATTGGCGGTTACCACTGCGGTTAAGTTGAGGGTGACCGGGTTGTCATTGACCGTAGCCTGGGCCGTATTGGTACAGCCATTGTTATCCGTAACCGTCACCGTGTAGGTGCCCGCAGGAATGGCACTCAAGTCTTCCGTTGTTTGTCCGCTCGACCAGATAAAAGTATAGGGTGCGGTGCCGTTGCTGGCGGTTAAATTGATGGCGCCATTGCTTTGGCCACAAATGGCCTGGGTTACCACGGTGGTTGCCGTGATGTTGGTTTGTGATACCACGGCGGTGCCCGAAACAGTACCCGTGCAAGTTGCAGCGCCACCGGTAACACTCAAAAGGGTGTAGGTGCCCGGGGTGGTGGCCGTGATCGTATAGGGATTGGAACTGGTGGTGACAGCAGGCTGATTTACACCATTGATTCGATAAATAAATGTCCAGGGACCTTCTCCTGTAAAATTCACGGTTAAGGGAATATTTCCGGAGCCCCCCGCACAGATAATCCCGGAGCCCGAAAGCGTAGCCGTTGGCCTGGGCACCACATCAATGGTATAACAAGATTGAGTTGGATTGTTGTAACATGCATTTGAAGTGCTTACACACAACTCAGCAGAAGTGGTATTGTTGCCCCAGGCAATATTAACCGTATTGTTATTGGGGGTCAGGGTGCCAATAGGCGGGGTGAGGGTCCAGTTATACATGGATGCCCCAACAGGCGGCGTAATCGTGTAGCTCGTGGTACTTCCTTCGCAAACATTGGCTGGTCCGGTGATTGGGCCCGGATCTGCAGGTGGCTGACCTACCGTAGAACCCACCGTTACATCAATCGAATAATCACACACATCGCCGCCACAACCGTCGATCACCATCCAGTAAATTTGCCCAACAATAAAGTTATTGGCTGTCAGGGTAAAGGGATTGGTGGTGCAAGAACATTGTAAGTCGATCGGATTGCTGGTACATTGCTTATAGATACCTGCCTGCAAGCCCTGGTTGTTGCCATTGCTGGTGCAGTTACTGGGCGTAACAATCATCGTAATGGTCGTAGAGCCTGCATAGAAGGCAAACCATTCGTCATTGTTCAGTTGAAAGCCTGGGCAACCTGGAAAGTTTTGCACCATATTGTTATTGTTAATCGTATTACAATAACCATCCAGGTTGGCACATAAAATGGGTGCGGTGGCACAAGTATTGCCCGCTTCAGGAAAGCCGACGGGCGGACATTGGGCCCAGGAAAGATGTGCAAAGCAGAAAAATGCAAAAAAGGTAGAAAGTAGCCGCATGTGTTGCAAATATTTATGCCTTACAAATGCGCCTATCACGGCGTTTTGCAACGCATTGTATAAAACAGGAAATCAATGGAATAAAAATGCAACCGGTAGTGAGTGGGCTGCAAAGTAAGAAAAACGCCGATTTTGTAATAGAATAATAGGAGATTTTAGTAAAACACGGAATTTTTAAAAGGCGTATTTGGCTATTTCAATACTTTTATAAATTTGTTTTTCTTTATAAATTATTCATTTTTAACGTATTGCACTTTTTTGTTTCAATAAATCGCCCATGTTGCGCGGCCGACGTTTTTGCTCCCATAAAAAGCCATCCAGGGGCTTATTTTCTTTACCTGCTTTACTCATCGGCGTAAACGTACCCGCTGGTTCTGCATAAAACTTGATGAGTTCTATCTTTTTTTTATCAAAAAACATGCGCATTTCCGAGCAAGCAGTCTCATTGAGCCCTACATAGGCACCTTTATCATCCAAAGCATAATACACGGCTTGTGCGTTGCCTTCTACAAACATTTCTTTGGCCTCATTGTCCCGAAACTTCGTTGTAATGTTACGTCCTTTTATTTGATTGAATAAAATACCCTCTTCTGAATTGATCACAAAGGCGTTTTTTGTAAGCCACATACGATCTATTTTATTGTTTTTCAACAACAATCGGATCGTATCACCCGAAAATTGCGTCGTATCACTCCAAAGCAAAGGCTGCTGAATACTATCCAATTTGAAAAACCAAAAAATAGAATCGGCCGAACTAAACGAAAGGGAATCGCATACCGCCTGCAGGTCGCTTTTAAAAATACGCACGTCCCGATGGGCAATCAGCAATCGGTTCGTCGAAGCACTGTCTGGTTTGTACGAAATAAGGGTGTCGGCACTCATAAATAAGGTGTCACCTTCCATCAGGTTTTTCATCATCGGCCTGCCTGCCGCACCATCTGCTCCAAATCCGCCAAAAGCATTGAGGTATTCCGTCTTTTTGTTGTAATCCATCCGGTATGACAGAATGGTGTAATTATTCACCGTATCCTGAAAAATAACGCTACCAAGGGCCAAGCCACTGCCCAATTCGTCATTAAAATTGAGTGAATCGGCCTCAATAATATTCGGTGGATCCACCAATCGACCCCGGCCCAGCAATTGAAAATCTTTGACTTTACTGTTGTACCGAATCTCCGCACCTGTAATATCGCGGGTGCTGTCCTGAAAATGTGCATTGCCCTTGAGTACCGTGGCATCAGTCTCCGAATTAAAACGCACCACATCTGCTTGCACTTTTTGCCCTTTGTCCCGATCGTCAATATAAGCGTCGCCCTCCAAGGTATATTCTTTGGTGCTGCCGCTATACCGCATTTTTTTCGCTTTGCCTTTTTGACCGTCTTTTTCGTATTGCGGGTTTTTATCAAACTCCGCAAACTGGTTTTCAATGTCGTAAAAACCGCCTTCAGTGTATATTTTACTTTTGCGCTGACTGATCAAGGTGGGCGCAAGAAAACCAACGGTCTGGGTTTCTGTATTGAACTGCATGGTATCGGTACGCATCGTAAACTCCGGATCGGTCACCAACACATTGCCCTTGAAGTAAATCTCTTTCTTTTGGACAAAATAATACCCATGTCGACTTACCAGCTGGCTTTTCCCATTGCTCATGGTAGCGCCCTGGTGGTAAGTGGCTATTTTATTGGCCATATCGTAGCGCAGTTTGTCGGTAAACAACTCCTGCACGCCATTGACCAACACCACATTGCCAAATAGATCGCTGGTTTTAATCGCTGCGAGGTACACTGCCGAATCGGCAAATACTTTTACAGAGTCACTTTGCTCCAATACCACATTGCCCCGCAACACCGCATTGTTCGTATAATCGTCAATGATGGCCGTATCACAATACACCAGGGTGTTTTCTTGGCGCAGCCGCACATTGCCGCTAAGTTTGCGCGATTCGTGCCCGTTTCTTGAAAATCCCTCTACTTGTTGGGCCGTTTCAATTTTCAATTTTTGGGTGGTATCCTGGGCGGCGGTCCCGGGGTTTTGGGCCACAAGCAGCGCCGGGCACACGAACAAGAGTACGATAAAGGGCCAAGCCACCTTATCGTACCAGTTTGTGCGTATCGAAATGCAATTTACCAATAAATGCATGTTGTTCGGAGCCCGGCGCTCCTGGGATTTGAAATTACTTGATGACCCGAATTTTCATTTTCACATCGGTTGTTGGACGGTCGCCAGCGCCTGTTTGGGTCGCCGCAATCTTGTCTATAACGTCCAAACCCTCAATTACGCGGCCAAACACGGTGTATTCACGGTCGAGCTGCGGGGTGCCACCGATGGTCGTGTAATCGGCACGTTGTTCGGGGGTGTAGTGAAAACCGCGGCTGTTTTCAATCTGGGTGAGCATTTCAGCCGCAACGGGTGCGCCTTGTACAATGTAAAATTGCGAACCGCTCGATTTTTTTTCTGGATTGCTGGTGCGGGCTGCACAAATTGCGCCTTTCAGGTGTACCAGTGAATCGACAAATTCGGCTGGAACCAAGTGGCTGGGGCCGCCGAAGCCGAGGGATTGGCCGGGTTTTGCGCCCCGCGAGTTTGGGTCGCCGCCCTGAATCATAAAGCCGGAAATAACCCGGTGGAACAACAACTCGTCATAATAGCCTTCATCGGCAAGTTTGACAAAATTGTCGCGGTGCTTGGGGGTTGCCGAATACAGTTCGGCAAGCATGGTGCCCATGGTGGTTTCAATTTCTACGAGACAGCGCTCGGGTGCAGTTACCTGGATCATTTGTTTGGAAAGTACAGTTTTGTTGCCTTTAGTGGCTTTAAGTACGACGGTAAAATTGCCGGAATGTTTGTATTTGTGGCTAGGGCTCACTTCTTTGGAAGTACCGCCGTCGCCAAAGTCCCATTCATAGCTTTCTGCTTTCAGGGAAGTATTGGTGAAATTTACCAGGGCGGGCGCGGTTACTTTTTTGACCGGCATGGTAAAATTTGCTTTGGGCTTCACGGCACAGGCGCCAAACAGCAGACAAATGGCTGCCAAAGGAAAAAGGACTTGTTTCATCATATCAAAAAGATGTGTTCACGTAAGTTGGATTGGACTGCAAAGGAACGGCTTTTCGAGCAATTTAGTTTTAAGCGCTGCTTTCCTTTCGATGGATACAAGGTTTTGGAGGCCTCTTTGTACCTTTCGACACAAAAAACAGGGGCATGCTGGATCCTCAATCCTATTATACTTTGGTTGCAGCGCGTTTTCGGGCGGCGGGCGACCCTTCGATTGCGCAAGGACAAATGGCTTATATGCGCCATCAATTTGAATTCTTTGGCCTGAAAGCGCCGCATTGGGTGGCCATTTCCAAACAAATATTTGAGGAAAATGGCTTGCCCGCGCCTGCCGACCTTCCTGCCCTCACGCACTTGTGTTTTGAAGATGATCACCGTGAAATGCACTATTTTGCCTTGCAATGTGTTGAAAAAACGATTAAAAAACACGACGCACAGGCCATACAACTGCTCGAAACCCTGATTTGCACCCGCTCCTGGTGGGATACGGTCGATTGGATCGCCAAATTGGTAGGCATTCACTTCAAACGGTTCCCCGAACAAATTAAACCCGTCACCGAACGCTGGATGGATTCGGGTAACCTATGGCTACAACGGGTGAGTATAATCTTTCAACTTTCCTATAAGAAAGACACAGATGCGGCACTGCTTTTCGAATATATCCGACGCCTGGCTGGATCCAAGGAGTTTTTTATTCAAAAAGGGGCTGGTTGGGCCTTGCGACAATATTCCCGCGCCAATCCAGAGGCGGTTCGGGCATTTATTGCTGCAACACCGTTGGCACCCTTAACCCGTCGGGAGGGATTGCGTTTGATGGATAAGGATGCATAAAAAAGCCCCTTGTGCTTTCGAAAAAGCGCAAGGGGCTCCCCATCATTAATATTGCCTACTGCTTTCCAGCCACGGCATCCATTCGAATCATATCCTGCATGATCTTAAAGGTTTCGTGCAGTTGGATATCTTTCTTTTTATCTTTCATCCAGCCTTCATTGCGGGCAGCGCGGGAAGTGTCGGCCTGAATTTGAGGCAAATCGGCGCTCAAGTTTTCCAGCACAAAACCATCAATCGGCTTGAACAGGTTGTCATACCGATCGGCTTCCTCATCCTGTTTTTTATTCCACATGCGGTATTTGTTGCCCTCCAGGGGATAAACCGTCTGGTCCTTTTGCTTACGCAGACGCATGGCGTTTTCATTTACCTTTTTAAAGGTTTCATTGCCTTCTACCCGGGCAGCGCTGGCCGATTTCAATTTGCCCAAATCGGCAATCTGATACGCATTTTGGTTGTAAGGAACCGCAGGAATGGTCGTTGACTCCAGCGGATAATCGTTTTCTTTTTCACCCAGCTCTACAAAATTGTAAAAATCAGGCAACACAATATCCGGGGTAACGCCATCCAATTGGGTGGTTTTGCCCGTAATACGGTAAAATTTCTGGATGGTCAGTTTCATATCGCCCAGCGGTTTCACCGATTCGTCGCGGGTGGCATTGTCCAAATCTAAAAAGCGTTGTACCGTGCCTTTGCCATACGTGCTGGTAGAACCTACAATCACAGCGCGGTGGTAATCCTGCATGGCAGCGGCCAAAATTTCGGAAGCCGAAGCGCTAAAACCATTCACCATCACCACCAAAGGACCGCCCCATTGTACGCGGCTGTCGTTGTCGCGCATAATATCGGGCGTCTTAGAGCGGTTTTTCACTTGTACGATCGGGCCTTCTTCGATAAACAAACCCGACATCTGAACCACATCGCGCAAAGAACCACCTCCGTTGCCACGCAAATCGAGGATGATGCCTTTTACTTTTTCGCTTTTCAGTTTTTCAATTTCTTTTGCCACATCCGCTGCGCAAGAGGTAGCGCCCTGCGGTGTGAAATCGGCATAAAACTTCGGCAAATAAATATAGCCGATTTTATCCTGCTCGGTTTCGCTGCCTTTCAACAGGAGCGATTTGGCAAAACCTTCTTCCATCAGCACCACATCGCGGGTGATTTTGATGGTTTTTTCGGTGCCATCTGTTTTTTGAACAGTCAGGGTTACCACCGTGCCTTTTGGGCCACGAATTTTAGATACCACATCGTCAATTTCCCAACCCATCACATCAAGTGCCTCGCCTTCGCCTTGTGCAACTTTTACAATCACGTCTTTTACTTCCAGGGCACCTTGTTTCCAGGCTGGTCCGCCTGTAACAATTTCGGTTACGCTGGTTTTTTCCCCGTCGCTTTGCAGGCGCGCACCGATGCCTTCGAGTTTGCCCGACATTTGAATATCAAAATTCTCCTTGTCTTTTGGCGAAAAATAGCCCGTATGCGGGTCAAATACATTGGTGATCGAATTGAGGTACAATTCCATGCGGTCGGCGCGGGTGGCCTTTTGCATACGCTTATACCATTTATCATAGGTATCGAGCACTTTTGCGCGCTGTTCGGTTTCCAATTGTTCAAAGGTTTTCTTTTCGCCTTTGAAATCCGCTTTGTCTTGCTTGGTTTGCTCGTCGGTTACCCGGCTCAACACCTCGTATTTCATCCATTTTTCCCAACGGCTGCGCAATTCCGCATCGTCTTTGGCCCATTCTAACTTTTTAGGGTCCGATTCCAGCATTTCATTTTTGCTGTAATCCATTGGCTTGGCGAGCAGTTCGCGGTACCAGCCCTGTGTTTTAACCAAAGCCTTTTCCATCAACTCCACCGAGCGGTTGAAAAACTCAAAGGTGCCGGCATTGGCCTGATCGTCGAGCTTGGTTTCGAAACCTTTGAGCTGATCGATATCCGCCTTGTTATAAAAACGTTTGCCATTGTCGATGTCTTTCAAATAGAGATTGTACACCTCTTTCGAAAACTGATCGTCGATGGCTTTCGGTTGAAAATGCAGGTTGGCCAATCCTTGTAACAACGCCTGCATGAGGGCTGCCTCTTTTTGTGGATTGGAGTCGGTATTAACCGGGTGTGTACGGTTCACTAAAAAAGCGATACCCGCTATTCCAATAAACGAGAACAGCACGAGGGACGATTTCAATTTCATGTCCGTTATAAATTTTTCAAAGTCAAATGTGCGCAGCACGCGCTTCAAATTCAACATCACAGGGTATGAATTTTAATGAACAAATATAAGTGGATTTCAGTTGGGCGCAAGCAATAAAGAAAACGAAAGTTCGGGGCCTTTGTGCATGTGAAAAGGTGTTTTTCTACAAATAGGCCCAAATTAAGCCTCATTGAAGGTTTTGCTCCGTTTTTACGCCATGTAAAGCGGCAAGGGTTCTGCAAAAATACCCACCCAAAACAAGCCAACTCGCAGATTGGTATTATCTTTGTCGTAGATTTTTACTTCGTGTGTGCCTGTTTTTTACTTTTAATCCATCTATTGCTTTTCCAGGCTGTTTCCAAAAACCGTCTGCACTACTCCGGGCAACCGGAAGCAATACTTCCACACTTTCTTAATAAATTACCCGCCGTTTGTTGCTCAAACGGACGTAATTGCTTTGTTTAATCCTACACCCCCTCACTGCATACGACAATTCTGTTATGGATATTGCTTACCTGATACGCATTCTTGCGCGCCGCAAATGGCTGATTCTTTCCGTAATGCTGGCAACGGCCGCCGCAACCTACTTGTTTATTGGCCGAAAACCGAAACAATACAAGGCCACTGTCATCATGGC
>CAIVGO010000246.1 GCA_903905445.1 uncultured Bacteroidota bacterium | reverse complement strand
TTGTATGCTGATGTATTGTTATGGCTCAAAAACGACTGGATAGATTATGTAGCGCCCCAAATTTACTGGAGCATTGGATTTCCGCCTGCCGATTATGAAGTACTGGTAGATTGGTGGAGCCAACATACTTATGGAAAGCAACTATATATTGGCCATGCGGCTTACAAAATTGCCAACAACAATATTGATGAGAACTGGAATGAGCCCGATCAAATCAACAAACAAATAACGCTCAACCGCGACAATCCGAACGTGCAGGGCAGTATTTTCTTTTCCGTGACGTCTTTGTTGAATAATCCTTTGGGCGTACAGGACTCGCTGATTACCAACCAGTACCGCAACCAGGCATTGCATCCGGGTATGGATTATTTATCGACCGTATTGCCTGCTGCGCCGCAAATTTGTAAGGTAAAAGGCACCGAAAGCTCCGTAAAAATTGCCTGGAATGTGTGTAATGTGCTGAATGGCGCGGAAATGCCCTATTACTATGCCGTTTATCGCTTTGAGGGCGAAAAAGTGGGCGATTTCAAAGACCCCAGGCATTTGGTGTACATCAGCCCGTACAACGATGAAAAATGGATATTTGAAGACCAAACAGCCGTGGAAGGTGAATATTATACCTACGTGGTATCGGGTTTTAACCGGGTGAATATGGAAAGTTTCAGCAGCGCGCCGGTGTTTATTAAAAAAACGAAAAGCGGGGCAAAGAAAAAGCGGAAGGTTTGGGGGTATTTGTTCCGGGCTTAGTGGGGGGGCACCACGGATTTCAGGAATTTACACAGATTTTAAAAACACGATACCTATAAAAATCTGTGTAAATCTGCGAAATCTGTGGTTTATCCTACCCCCACTAGGATACCGCGTCGCAAAATCCGTGGCAAAAGTTGAAACGTGGTGAATGTGTTTAGATTATTATTTAATCGCTAATCCAATCTGCCCGGATTGAAATTTGTAATGCTGTCCTTTTATTGAAATGTATATAGGGTTATATTTGTACAATTAATTTACCGTCAACTTTGCGCAGCAACAGATAGCGGGGCGGATAGGCAGCACGCTTTTATTCTTTACTATGCGATACATACCACTCATTTTCCTGTTGTTATTTTCATATACATGCCTGCAAGCCCAAAACGAAGATCGTACCTGGGTGTTAGGATATGACTCTAATACGTATCCAGAGCACCCCGGGGCTGATAGAATAAAATTCACCTTTCGAGACTCTATGGAAATATCTTATGAGCAGGCGTTAAATGGCATGTCCTTATTTCAAACCTTTGCTATGCTGTGCGACAGCAACGGAAACCTGCGGCTGCTTTCCAATGGCTGTTCCGTGGAAAATGGTTATGAAGCGTTCGTAGCAAACAGCGATGGTTTGAATCCAGGAGCAGTGTACAATGCTTTTTGTGTTCCGGACAGCAATAACTATCCGAAGGGATACAATTCCGACAATACGATGATTTTTTTACCCGATCCAGGCAATAAGGACCAGGTTTATTTGTTCCACATCCCCACTTTATGGGTTTTTCAACCTTTTGATGCTTATTATAACCAATTGAATTACACAAAAATTGACTTGAAAGGCAATGCAGGCATCGGTAGCGTGGTTGAAAAAAACAAATTGCTTTTTTCAGACACGTTACATGGTGATGGATTAGCAGCAGTACGGCATGGAAATGGCCGGGACTGGTGGGTTGTAATGGCCAAACAATTCAGCAATGTGTATTACTTTGCACTGCTGACGCCGGATGGAATTACGATCAAGCCACAAGCCATCGGCACACCAACCTGGAGCCAATCCGCTGGAGAATTTGTCTTTTCCCCCGACGGAACCAAACTGGCTCGCTTTAATGCCAAAGATGATTTGCGTATTTTTGATTTCGATCGTTGTAGCGGAACGCTCTCCAATGCACAGCACATTACCATTCAGGATAATGCAGATAATGAAATCTTCAGTGGACTTGCTTTTTCAGGAGATGGGCATTATTTATATGCCGCTGAAATTAAACGCCTTCTACAGTTCGATGTTTGGGCCAGCGATATCAGTGCAAGCAAAACAATTGTTGCTGAAAAAGAAAGTTTACCCGCTTGTAATCTGGGAGGCACGATCGGATATATGGAACTTGCACCGGACGGACGTATTTACAGT
>CAIVGO010000245.1 GCA_903905445.1 uncultured Bacteroidota bacterium | reverse complement strand
GCCTTCAGCCAGGTTCGGTCGTTGGCATGACAAGCCCAGTCTATTTGACTGCCTTCTACCATTAAAAAAAAGCCTTTTTCGCTTCGTTTTTTTAAATATTCACAGGCTAAGGTGGTGGCGCCGGGTAAATAATTGCGGCCAGCAGAAGCAGTACCGGGTTCGCGATGATCGGTAAATAACATAAAAGGCGCCGATCCATCCAAGGGTAATTTGTTGAAAGACAGGCCTCTGCGAATAACGTAGCCTTTGTTTCTCAAAGAATCGACCAGGTTAAGCTTGTCTCCACGCGCATCAAAATATTGTTCCCCACCACCGATAAAGCAATCTAAAGGGGTTTTAAGATAATCGAGGGCAATTTCCTCGGTTTGTGCACGCATTTCCCGGTGTGCAATAAAAGCAGCGGGTGTGGCATGAGGAGCAGAGCAAGTAACCACCATACCCGTTGCCCAGCCCAGGCCATCCATTTCTTCTAAAATGGTGGTACAAGGCTGATTATCAGGCGGTAACACGCCGATGGCAGCATTGGTGGTTTTATTTCCGCAGGCAAAAGCAGTAGCACCGGCCGCCGAATCCGTTACCAGATCGTCGAAGGATAAACTTTTGTGAAATCCGATAAAAGGAAATTCCTCGAATATAGACTTGTTGTTTCCGCGCCAATACAGATTGGCTGAAACATGCGCAAGTGCCATACCATCGCCGATCAGGAGGATAATATTTTTAGGTCTATTTTCAAACTTAATCGTTTGAAAATCAATTTTTTCTTGTTTTCGAGCAACGGTACAGGCTGTTAAAAAAAGCAATACAGGCAGCAGATATAGGCGCATAAACGTTCGGCAGAGTTGTAGGTACTCAGATCAATAATCCATCCTGCATTTCAAGGCAGCGATCTGACAGATCGGCGAGTTCTTTGTTGTGGGTGACAATTACAAAAGCCAGTCCGTAATCGGCGCGTAATTGTTTGATGAGTTGGTGCATTTCTTGGGAGGCCGCACTGTCCAGATTCCCGGTGGGTTCGTCGGCAAAAATGACTTCGGGTTGATTGATGAGCGCGCGTGCTACAGCGACCCGTTGTTGTTCGCCGCCGCTCAATTCAGTGGGTTTGTGTTGGAGGCGATCGGCCAATCCCAGGTAGGTAAGCAAGGATTCGGCGCGTTTTTTGACGGTTTCAGTGGGTGTGTTTTGAATAAAGCCCGGGATGCACACGTTTTCAAGTGCGGTGAATTCGGGCAGTAAATGGTGGAACTGAAACACAAAGCCGATGTGCTGATTGCGGAAAGCCGCCAGTTTTCGCGCTGATAAAGCGCTGATTGTCTGGTCATTAATTTTTATTTCACCTTGATCTGCGTGATCAAGGGTGCCCAGAATGTGTAAGAGTGTACTTTTGCCGGCCCCAGACTTGCCGATGATGCTAACGATCTCCGCCCGCTTGATTCCGAGGTTAACGCCTTTCAGAATTTGCAGGTGACCAAAAGATTTATGGATGTTTGTTGCTTCTACGATCATGGCACAAAGTTCCTTAAAAAAATGTAATTCCAACTTTTCCCTCAAAATACCGTCTAATCCATGATGAAAATTCTCCAACTCTGTAAAAAATTTCCGTATCCGTTGAAAGACGGTGAAGCGATTGCGGTGACTTACCTGGCCCGGGCATTTGCCGAATTGGGCTGTGAAGTCACGCTTTGCTCCATGAATACCAGCAAACATTGGTTTGATACAGCTGTGTTACCGCCCGATTTCGATCATTATGCATCGATGGAAACCGTGTTTGTCGACAACCGAATTCGGCCTTTGCCTGCGTTTTTCAACCTTTTTACCAACAAATCTTACCACGTCGATCGGTTCGACAACCCCGAATTCGCGCAGCGTTTGGCGGCTTTGTTACAATCGGGTCAATATGATATTGTTCAGTTAGAGTCGCTTTACCTTGCTCCGTATATTCCTGTGATCCGTCAGCATTCCAATGCCATTATTGCTTTGCGGGCGCACAATGTGGAACATGAAATTTGGGAAAGGGTTGCCGATAAAAGCAATCCGCTGCGCAAGTGGTATTTGCGCAAAATTACACCAAGACTTAAACAATACGAAATTGCGCGCCTGAATGATTACGATTTGCTCGTCGGCATCAGTGCGCGGGATGTGGAACATTTCCAGCGCCTTGGACTGCGCAAACCCGCTTATGTAACGCCGATTGGGTTGGATGCGCGCGATTACACCCCGGATTATACCAGTTTTAACCGTCCATTGAGCCTTTCTTTCATCGGTTCGCTCGATTGGATGCCGAATCAGGAGGGCTTGCGTTGGTTTTTGGAGCAGGTGTGGACCCCCTTACTTGCCCCTGCTTTCCCGGAATTGACGTTTCACATTGCAGGGCGCACGGCTCCAAAATGGATCAAAGAATTAAACCTGCCCCGCGTTGTTTTTCACGGTGAGGTGCCCAGTGCACCCGATTTCATCAACCAACATTCCGTAATGGTGGTGCCCCTTTTGTCGGGCGGAGGCATGCGCGCAAAGATTTTGGAAGGTATGGCGGTGGGTAAAGTGGTGCTTTCCACGACTTTAGGCATGGAAGGGATTTCGGCCCAGAATAAGTCGGATTGTTTACTTGCAGATACGCCACAGGATTTTTTAGCAGCCATCGCCTGGTGTTATGCGCAGAAAAATAAGTTGGTCCAATTGGGCGAATCTGCCAAAGATTTTTGCACCCAACATTATGATAATCTGGAAATTGCGCGAAATTTGTTGGAGGTTTATGCACAACAAGTAGAACTGCATACCGCGGAATGTTGATTTTCAATTTATACCCAGGTTTAAATGGATTTGAAGGATGGATAGATGAAAAATTGATTTTCAATGGATTAGAAGCCAAATTTTTTCATAACCACTTTACGTTGACTATATGCTTCGGTTCCTATGTTTATTATTATTGCTTACGCATGTACTCGAAGCCCAACAGTTTGGTCAATATATATCGGGCAGAAAGGACACCTTGGAGCAGGCATTCGCCCTGGAAGTACTTTCCAATGGAAATATTGCTTTGGGTGGACTGGCCGAGCAAGCGCCGGGCGCACCGCCTGTAGCCTGGGTTGAAGTGCGCAACCCGCAGGGCCAAACACTTTGGGAACAACAAATTCTTTCTGGAAATATTCCTTTGCAAGTTGCTGATATTCAAAAAGATGCCAATGGAAACCTGTTGGTACTCGCACATACGCCTGTGCTTACGGAGGATCCTTCCCAAAGTTATACGGTGTTGTTTACCTTGGATGCCATCACGGGCGGGCTGATCAACAGCAAACGTTTGGTGGGGGCGGCTTCCCAGTTTTTAGACCTTACTTTATTGTCCGACGGTTATTTGTTGAGTGGCCGGGTGGATTTGATGGGCAATAATCCCGCGCGTCCGGCTGTGTTAAAATTGAACAACCAATTGGATATTCAATGGCAACATGTCCTCAGCGGACCAGAAGTGCCGGCCGGTGTATTGTACGGCGCGGTGGTCGACGAACAAGGATTTATTTATGTGGTGGGCTCGGTGGAAGGTTCGAATTGGGATGGTTTGTTGATGCGTTTAGCGCCAAACGGGTCTTTTATTTGTAAAAAATTGCGAACACCAGCCAACGATTACCTTAAACGGATGGTGCGAACCACAGAGGGCCATTTTATCCTTGCAGGCAACACCAAATACCTCGGAAGTGGTTACGAGCGCATTTGGTTGGTTGATTTAGCCGCTAATTTGGTCCAAATACGCGCTTCCTGGTCGTATGGGCTGGCCAATCAAAACAATGATTTGTTGTTGGGGGACATGTTGTTAACGGCGGGCGACCAACCGTTATTAAGCACGGCTTTTTCAAATACCTTGGGTGCACCAGCGCTTTTACTGCGTTTCAGCACCGGAAACGAAGTGGTGCAACTGCAAAATATGGCCCCATCGGCCTTAAATGCGGGATTTGAACGGTTGAAAATGCTGCCTGCCCAAAAAGGAATCGCGGCAGCAGGTAGCTGGACGAGTCAGTTTGGGGATGATGCCTTTTTTACCCAAATGAAGCCGGATTTAAGTCTGGATACCGATTGTTGTCCACGCAGCGAAAATGGCGATGCGCGTATTAGTATGTTGCCGGGATTGATCCTGGAAACCATCGTACCCAGCAGTGCCCAGCACCTGGTAATGAGTGCGTGGAGTCCGGAGTTGGTTGACCGAAACACCCCTGTTTCCTCCGTTTGTACCCCCATTGACCTGGATTTTAGTTTGTCGAGCGACACCGTGTGTGCCGGTGAATCCATCACAATCAATACCCTGGGCAACACGCCAGGGGTGAATTATCAATATATTTATTCGAATGCGGTGCCAGATCCGATGAACAACAACCAGTTGATTTTTAACCAGGCTGGAAGTGTAACCCGCATCGGTGAAAACACTTTTTGTAAAGTTCAGGCCACCCGTTTTGTTCGAATCAGTACCCAGGCTGCCCGATTCCCGAATACATTTACGCCCAATCAGGACGGAACGAACGATGTGTTTCAACCCAAATTCTTTTGTCCAGGCAGTGTGCAATCCCTCACCATTTACAACCGTTGGGGCAATCAAGTGTACAGCGGTAACCAGGCCTGGGATGGCAAAGACGCGCCATCCGACGTATACTATTACGTCATCGTGTACCGGCAAGCAGGCGTGGATACAGATTTGCGTGCAAGTGGTCAGCTTACATTGTTGCGATAGAAAACTTAACGAGCAGGGATTTTTTTAACAGAACCTGTTATCTTTGCACCCGCTTTTAAAAAGCACCCATTTTTATTCACCCATTTTTTATCAATTTTATACAAAAAAGATGGCAACGACGGCAGATATCCGAAACGGCCTTTGCATTGAACTAAACTCTGATATCCTTAAAGTGATTGATTTTCAGCGCTTTCAGGTTGGCCGCGGTAGCGGTAAAGTTTGGACAAGGCTGAAGAGCACCACTACTGGAAAAGTGGTAGAGCACACCTTTCAAAGTGGTCACGCAATTACCGATGTTCGTGTGGAACGGCGCAAGTTCCAATATTTATATCCTGAGGATGGTGCAATTGTATTGATGAACCAGGAGACCTACGATCAGATTTCTATTCAGGAAGATTTGATAGAAAATGTTAAATTCCTGAAAGAAGGCGATGTGGTAGATGTATTGTTCCATGCGCAGAAAGACACCATGCTTTCGGTAGAATTACCAACATCGGTGAACCTACTGATCACGTATTGCGAACCAGGTTTGCGGGGCGATACTGCTACCAATACCTTAAAGCCTGCTACCGTTGAAACAGGTGCAGAAGTGCGGGTGCCTTTGTTCTGTGAAACGGGCGATTTGATTAAAATTGATACCCTTACCGGTGCCTACATGGAGCGGGTAAAGAAATAGTTTTAGCTGGATTCCTGAATTTTCGTGCAATTTGACCAACCATCATAATTTTATAAAAATTAAGGGGGGCTAAGAAAACAGGTTTGCAAAAATCTTTTTTCCTTAGCCCTCCTAATTTTTATCAACCACAACCAATTTGATATGAATTTCAACGAGATACAAGAATTAATCCGGATGGTGAGCAAACACAAACTATCCGAGTTCATCCTGCGGGAAGGCGATTTCAGGTTGATTATCCGCAACCAGACGAGCCAGGAGCCTACGATGGTTGTAGCCCCTGTTCAGCAACCTGTAGTGGCCCTTGCACCTCCTGCACCGGTGGCTGCTGCCCCTGTTGCCCCGGCCGCTGCGCCTGTAGCAACACCCGCTGCGCCTGCCGCACCTGCTGGAGAAGACCTTTCGCGTTTTATTCCCATCAAATCGCCGATGGTTGGCACTTTTTACCGCAGTTCCAGCCCCGACAAGCCACCGTTTGCCAAAATTGGCGACCTGGTAGAACAAGGGCAATCGGTTTGTATCATTGAAGCAATGAAATTATTCAATGAAATCGAATCCGACATCAAAGGTAAAATCGTGAAGGTGCTGGTAGAAGACGCTTCCCCAGTAGAATACGATCAACCCTTGTTTTTGGTCGAACCTGCTTAATTGCAGGATCTGATTCGCCTATCAATACACGCTTTACCTGCTAACCAGGAAAGGCGTTGCTGGTCTGTCTGTGCTCACCAAGCCAAATTAAGTAAAACATGTTTAAAAAAATATTGATCGCAAACCGCGGGGAAATCGCCCTGCGCATTATCCGTACCTGTAAAGAGATGGGTATCAAAACGGTGGCTTTGTATTCTACGGCCGACCGGGACAGTTTGCATGTGCGTTTTGCCGATGAAGCCGTTTGTATTGGCCCACCACCTTCATCTGAAAGCTACCTGAATGTTGCCCGCATCATGGCCGCAGTAGAAATTACGGATGCCGATGCGATCCATCCAGGTTATGGCTTTTTGTCGGAAAATGCTGCTTTTGCTGAAGTTTGCCGTCAATATGGCATTAAATTTATCGGACCTACGCCGGAGCAAATCCGCAGAATGGGCGATAAAATCACCGCCAAAGAAACGATGTTGGCCGCAGGCGTACCTTGTATTCCAGGTTCGGAAGGCTTGTTGACTGAACTAAAACCTGCCCTCGTTTTAGCCAAAGAAATCGGCTATCCGGTCATCCTGAAAGCGACCGCTGGTGGTGGTGGCAAGGGTATGCGCATTGTTTGGGAAGAAGAAGAGTTTGAAAAACAATGGGAAACGGCCAAACGCGAAGCCAAGGCGTCGTTCAGCAATGACGGCATCTATATGGAGAAATATATTGAGGAACCACGCCACATCGAAATTCAGGTGGCGGGCGATCAATTTGGTAAAGCTTGCCACTTGTCGGAACGCGATTGCTCCATTCAACGCCGCCATCAGAAATTGGTAGAAGAATCTCCTTCACCCTTTATGACGCCCGAGTTGCGCGAAAAAATGGGCGCAGCAGCGATCAAAGCCTGCAATGCCATTGCGTATGAAGGTGTCGGTACCGTAGAGTTTTTGGTCGATAAACACCGGAATTTCTACTTCATGGAAATGAATACCCGGATTCAGGTGGAGCATACGGTAACCGAAGAAGTAATTGATTTTGACCTGATTAAAGAGCAAATCAAACTTGCCGCGGGCCATCCCATTTCTGGAAAAAACTATTTCCCGGAAATGCATGCCATCGAATGCCGGATCAACGCAGAAGATATTTTTCACGATTTCCGCCCAAGTCCAGGCAAAATCACCTCTTTCCATTCTCCAAAAGGACATGGGGTGCGCGTAGACACACACGTGTACGCAGGCTATACAATTCCACCTTATTACGATTCCATGATTGCTAAATTGATCGTGCGTGCGCGCACCCGCGAGGAAGCCATTTTGAAAATGGAGCGTGCACTGGACGAGTTTATCGTGGAAGGCGTAAAAACAACGGTGCCTTTTCACCAGCGTTTGATGCGCAACGAAGATTTTAAAAAGGGGGTTTTCCATACCGGTTTCCTGAACAACTGGGATTACAAGAGTGTTGTTTTGTAAGAAATTACAGCAACATTGAACCAATTACGGCATGCTTAAATTACTTCGGTACTATTTGCCTTACAAGCGGAATATCCTGCTTGCAGTGGGGAGTAATTTTCTGATGTCCATTTTTATGGTAGTCAGCATCCCGGTGTTGCAGCCATTTTTACAAATTTTGTTTCAGGATCAGCAGCCAGCGATGGTGCAACCGCCCCCATCGGGTTGGAGTTTCAAGCATTTGGAACAGCAAAGTGCCTGGTTTTTTCACCAATTGATTGCGCAATACGGCCGGGAACAAGCGCTCCTGATTGTCTGCTTTTTTCTGGTATTCGTATTTTTTGGCAAAAACCTGTTCCGTTATTTGTCCCAATACTTTTTGGCACCCGTACGGAACGGCATTGTGCGCGATTTGCGGCAAAAATTGGTGGATAAAATCCTGGTTTTGCCCTTATCCTACTTTTCGGAGGAGCGCAAAGGGGATTTGATGAGTCGCATTTCTTCCGATGTACAGGAAATTGAATGGAGTGTGGTGAGCGGAATTGAGATGGTAGCCCGGGAGCCTTTGGTGATTATAGGCAGCATGGCCTTTATGGTGTTTGTTTCGCCCCAATTGCTGTTGTTTGTCCTGGGTTTAATGGTGTTTTCCGGTTTGATTATTGGTGGTGTTGGGCGCTCTTTGCGGCGGCAGTCGGGCGATGCACAGCACCAATTGGGCAATTTGGCCGCCTTAATTGAAGAAACCCTGGGTGGTTTACGAATCATCAAAGGATTTAACGCCGAGCAATGGCAGGGGGCCCGTTATCACCTGGAAAACGATCGGTATGTACGTACCATGACCGGTTTGTATCGGCGCAAAGACCTGGCTTCACCTTTATCGGAGTTTATGGGCATTTGCGTAGTTGCCATTTTGTTGTGGTTTGGTGCCAAACAAGTATTTGCCGGGAGTTTACATGCCGCTACCTTCCTTACCTTTATTTATGCTTTTTATAATGTAATAGAACCCGCCAAGGCATTGTCTGGCGCTTTATATAGTGTGCGCAAAGGCATGGGTGCCCTGGAAAGGGTAGAGGAGGTGTTGAATGCAGAAGTAGGCATTCGCGATCCGGAAGTGCCAACGGAGTTTACCACCTTTAACGACAAAGTTGAGTTTCGCAACGTTTCCTTCCAATATCAAAGTGCCGATCGCGCAGCTGTTTCGAACATCCATTTAACCATTCCAAGGGGAAAAATTGTCGCCCTGGTTGGGGCTTCTGGTGCGGGTAAAAGCACGATTGCCGATTTGTTACCCAGGTTTTATGATGTTTCCAGCGGCGGCATTTTTATGGATGGGGTAGATATTCGTCAATTGCGCCTGCAGGATTTGCGGTCCGTGATGGGTATTGTGAGCCAGGAGGCTATTTTATTTAATGATACCGTGCGCAACAACATCTCCTTTGGCAATACGCGTATGGGCCTGGCCGAAATCGAGGCGGCTGCAAAAGCTGCCAATGCCCATGAATTTATTGTGAAATTGCCCGATGGGTACGATACGAACATCGGAGATCGGGGTTCTAAATTGAGTGGCGGCCAACGCCAGCGGCTCACGATTGCGCGGGCCTTGTTAAAAAATCCACCTATTTTAATTTTAGACGAGGCAACCTCTGCGCTCGATTCCGAATCAGAGCAGTTAGTACAAGCAGCCCTCGATCATTTGCTGACCAACCGAACAGCGTTGGTGATTGCGCATCGACTAAGCACCGTACAACACGCAGATGAAATCATCGTAATGGAACAGGGGCAAATTGCAGAGCGCGGCACCCACGAAGCGCTGATGCAAAAAGGCGGCATTTACCAAAAATTGGTTGAATTGCAAGCGCTTTAAGCCTTTGAACTGTTAATTGACCGATATTTGTCTTATTTTGACCGGCATAAAAACAAAATTTAATGCATTCATAAAAAAAGCAACGTACCTTTGAAGCAGCCGTTTGTTTTGGTCAACATGTCATTACTACTGTTTGAGAACTTACTTTAATCAACAACCGATTTTCAAGCATCAAACCATCCAATGAAAAGAATGCTACTGGCTGTCTTCTCCGCCCTTTGTTTCGGCGCATCTGCACAAATTACCATCACCAATGCTGTTTTCCCAACCGTTGGCGACACCCTGCGTTTTGCGACCGATCTGGCTCCAAACAACACGATTAACCCTGCAACGCCTCCTGGCGGTAGTCAGACCTGGGATTTTGCCGCGTTAAGCGCTTCCCAATTCTCTCAAATTATTTACAAAGCACCCAACACGGGTACGTTTGCATCGTCTTTTCCGGGCGCCGAATTGCTCGTAGATGGGGAAACGGGTGAAACGTATTTCAACACGACCAACGCGAAAGTAGAGGTGATGGGTTATGCCGGTGGCGATCCTGCCAATTTTGGCGTACAAGTATTGGCTAAGTTTGCTCCTCCTGTAATTGTACAACGCAACCCGGTTAACTTTTTTGATATTAATTCGGGGACTTCCAATTTGAATATTCCGTTTTCCGCAGATGCAATTCCCGACAGTCTGCTGGGTGGCATAAATATAGATTCTCTGCGGGTGCGTATCAAAACCGACCGGATAGAAGCCGTAGATGGATGGGGTAATTGCAGTATTCCCGGTGGTACTTACCCGGTTTTGCGCCAAAAACGCACCGAGTACACTACAACCAACTTAGATGTAAAGGTTCCATTTTTGGGCTGGATTGATTTGAGTTCAATCTTCCCTGGTGGTGGTCAATTTGGTGATTTCCTGGGTACCGATACAACGATCACCTACCGTTTTTTGAGCGGCACTGAAAAAGAGGAAATTGCGGTGGCGACCATGAGCAACGACCTCAGTTTGGTAGAAAACATACGATTTAAAGACAATAAAGTTACCGCAGTTGAGGATGCCACGGATGCACCCGGTAGCGCCGCCATCCAGGCATTTCCGAATCCAGCGATTGAGTGGGTGCGTTTTGATTGTAAAAATTTGCCTACCGACTGGTACACCCTCAAGATTTTCAACATCGTGGGTAAAGTGGTTTGGGTAAATGGATATGAATTATCGGGCAACAAATCCATCCGCCTGGAACTACAAAACTTTAAAAAAGGAACCTATTTATATAGTTTGGTCGACAGCAAAGGAAATGTGGTGGGCACCAAACGTTTGGTTGTAGTAAAACCATAACAATAAACAGCAGGATAAAATACGTTTGCCAATCGGTTTTTGCAAAGGATCATTTTTGCTCGCGTCCGGTTGCTACAGCGTTCAAGCAGGCGTCATCCCGAATTTTGGAATTTACCAAAATTCGGGATTTTTTATGTATTGTTACACGTATCTAGCAAGAAAACATCATAAAACGAATAAAAGTGCCCAAGACTACTCAATTAGGCAAACCCTAAATTCCGGCTACAAAACGGATGCCCTCCTTTCAATACCGAAAATCGTTCCTTTACTGACGGGGCGACTTTTTCAGTCACCCCGCCAGTAAAGGAACAAGTATCACGAGCACATTCCTGAATAAATACATTGGATGCCCAATTTCCGCCGAGTGTAGTCCTCCGTCCTGTTGTCTATGCCATGCCCAAAATTGTGGCTACAAAGGTGACACGACTTTATTGCACTCAATACCCCGTCAATAGCGATTGCAGGATAACGCATAATCATTGTGCATGTACGCGCGATTTTTTTAATGCTTAAGCGCCTGTAAAAATTTTATCAAGGATTTGTGGTAGCGTGTAAATTTTTATTGGCGGGGTGACTGAAAAAGTCGCCCCGTCAATAAAATTTACGCATTTACACGAGACTAAAGGAGGCTTCAGATGTTATGCTTGATTTGGGTAGCCTTGGTATGTTCCATAAATTGGCCCACCCACCTAAGGCAAACCCTAAATTCCGGCTACAAAACGGATGCCCTCCTTTCAATACCGAAAATCGTTCCTTTGCTGACGGGGCGACTTTTTCAGTCACCCCGCCAGTAAAGGAACAAGTATTACGAGCACATTCCTGGACAAATGGGGGGATTGAGCATGGAAAGAACGAAAATCACGCTCAGTGGTGGAAAGCACAACTAAGCGCGATTTTTTGATGCTTAAAAATTTATCAAGGATTTGTGGTAGCGTGTAAATTTTATTGGCGGGGTGACTGAAAAAGTCGCCCCGTCAATAAAATTTACGCATTTACACGGGAATAGAGGAGGCTTCAGATGTTATGCTTGATTTAGGATGCACCCCCAAATATCCCTTCGTCGTTAATTTCGGTTAAAAACCGTTAGTGAAAAGTGAATTTCGTATAATCCGGCAAGCAGGCCCCTTGGAATGTGCAACCAGGGTTGTAACATTGTTGTCTGTTTGATCGTCTGAAGATTACACCGAATTGTTCAAAACCTAATTTCACTTGTATGAATACCAAATCCTGCTTATTCCTGTTCGCCCTTAGCCTCCTTTCATTTTCTGCAACTGCACAACGCGAAGAAACCCTGTTGGGCGATCGCAGCTGGGGCTTTTCGGGTGTATGGGGCGGCTACACCCACCAGTACACGCAATTTGGCGATGTTGACAGTTATAACCGAGGGGGCTTTTTTACCTTCGAGTTTGGAAAATCCTTGACCCTTGGCTGGGGACATAATGCATTGCAAGATCGTTTTGTCTGGAAAAACACGGAGAAAAATTTCAATATGAACTGGAATTTTTTCAAAACCGGCTATGCTTTCATGCCCTATAAAGCAGTACACCCTTTGATCAATGTTGACTACGGCAGAGGTACTGCACGCTTGGGCGACGTAAACGACCGGGTGTATGTAGTACAGCCTTCTGCGGGTATTGAAATCAATGTATTCCGTTGGTTTCGCTTAGGTCTGGAAGGTGGTTACCGCTTTGTATCCGATTCCAGCATTCCAGAATTGTCCAACCAGCAACTTTCGGGTGCGTTTGGTCAGGCGAGTTTGCGTTTTGGCTTCTCTTGGGGCCGTTTTCACAAAAAAGATTGCAATAAAAAGCCCGCAAACGATTAGTTTTTAAGCACCGTATCATTCCAACGGGTTTGTTGCACTGTCAGACAGGTGCAGCAAACCCGTTTTCATTTAGAATCTGATTTGGTTGGCAAGCCTTAAAATCCGTACTTTTGCGATACAATAGGAATGGTCCTGTCCTGAATAAAATAAAGCCGATATGGAAATCTTTGCCACCACCACCGCACCTGTAAGTTCTGCAGAATTTATCGCCTTGGAAGATCGTTATAATGCCCACAACTACCATCCTTTACCGGTGGTGTTGGAGCGCGGCGAAGGCGTTTTTCTTTGGGATGTGGAGGGAAAGCGTTATTATGATTTTTTATCGGCGTACAGTGCTGTCAATCAGGGGCATTGTCACCCAAGAATTATTCAGGCTTTGGTAGATCAGGCCCAAAAACTGACCCTTACCTCGCGTGCCTTTCACAATAATTTACTGGGGCAATACGCCGAGTTTATCGCCCATTATTTTGGGTATGATCGTATTTTACCCATGAATACGGGCGTTGAAGCAGTAGAAACGGCCCTTAAATTGTGTCGCAAGTGGGCTTATACCGTAAAAGGTATTCCAGAAGGCGCTGCCAAAATCATTTTTGTAGAAGGCAATTTTCACGGACGTACCCTGGGCGTTATTTCCGGTTCAACGGATCACAGCAGTCGCCGTGGTTTTGGGCCGTACATGCCCGGTTTCGAGGTCATCCCTTACAACGATCTCGCTGCCCTGGAAGAAGCCTTACAAGATCCCGATGTGGCAGGGTTCATGGTAGAGCCCATTCAAGGGGAAGCCGGTGTGTTTGTGCCTGCCGACGATTATCTGCCCCGCGCCTACCAACTGTGCCAGCAACACAATGTATTGTTCCTGGGCGATGAAGTGCAAACCGGTGTTGCGCGTACCGGAAAACTGCTGTGCTGCGACCATTATGGCTTCCGTCCCGATATCCTCATTTTAGGAAAGGCGATTTCCGGCGGCGTGTTGCCGGTGAGTGTGGTGCTTGCTTCCGACGAAATTATGCTGACCCTGCATCCGGGCGAACATGGTTCCACGTTTGGCGGAAACCCATTGGCTTGTGCCGTTGCCATGGAAGCTTTGAAAGTCGTAGAAGACGAAAACTTGGCAGAAAATGCCACGAAACTCGGGGAGATTTTCCGCGCGCGCATGAACGCGTTGCAGCAAAAACGCCCGGACCTGATTACCCTGGTACGCGGCAAAGGTTTGCTGAATGCAGTCGTGATTAATGATACCGAACAAAGTTCAACTGCTTGGGATATCTGTATGGAAATGGCCGCCAACGGCTTGCTGGCGAAACCTACCCACGGCAATATTATTCGTTTTGCGCCGCCTTTGGTGATGACGGAGGCGCAGATGGATGAGTGTTGCCGGATTATAGAGGGGGTGATCCTTGAGTTTTAGGAGGTGTGTAGAGGGGAAAAGGGGTTCCACGGAGGTGCTGTGTGCACAACCAAATTATTTCCAAAGATTTTTGTAATTTTGCTCCTCAAGCAAGTCCTTAGTTGACTATGCACTTTAGGCAGGGACACTTTGTTGTTCCTGCCTAT
>CAIVGO010000244.1 GCA_903905445.1 uncultured Bacteroidota bacterium | reverse complement strand
TATGCCGTCCTTATTTTCACCACCATACGTTTTTACGAGCGGCCGAGTTTTGCAGGGGCTGCATTGATTGGTTTGTGTGTGGGATGGGCTGGACTTACACGACCGACCGAAATTATCACCGCTTTGATACCCGTGTTATGGGGTTTGCGTTCTTTTGCGGACATCCGTGTACGCGGGCTGTTTTTTTTAAAAAACGCATCCAAACTGGGCTTAGCCATATGCATTGCAGCGGCGGTGTTGTTTTTGCAGGCGCTTTATTGGAAATACGTGGCAGGCGAATGGATTGTGTACAGTTATCAAGACCAGGGTTTCAGCTGGCTGCATCCACATGTGCGGGATGTGCTGGTGAGTGCGAAAGCGGGTTGGTTTGTGTATTCGCCCTTGTTGCTTTTGGTTATTCCCGGTTTTTTTGCGTTAAGGAAACAACAACCGGCCATTTTCCCGGCCATTTTATGCATTTGTTTGCTGTGTTTATACATTACAGCCGCTTGGGATATTTGGTGGTATGGCGGTAGTTTAGGGCAAAGGGCGCTGGTGCAGAGTTATCCTTTGTGGGCATTTACCCTGGCCGCCCTAACCGAATGGGTCATCAAAAAAACAGGACGCATCGTTTTATTTGGTCTATTTGCATTATCGGGCATATACCTTAATCTTTGGTGGACCCACCAGGCGCACCGTGGCGGCTTGTTTTTGCCCGAGCAAATGAATACGCCTTATGTTTTAAATATTTTGGGTCGACTGAATGTAGATCGCACCGAAGCCACCAAATTGCTGGATGTGCGCGAAGCATTTACGGGTTCAGAAAGGAAAGACATCCTAGAACTGGCACACGCAGATTTTGAAAAAGACAGCGTCTTTATGACCACCGATCGCCCGATTAGCGGTACAAAATCGGCGGTACTCAGCAAAAACCACGAATACGTGAATGCGTACAGTGCCGATGTTGATCTCGAACAATGGCAGCAATACCAATGGGTGCGCACCAGCTTGCGTTTTCGGTGCGAAGGCCGCGAGGATGTGGCCTGGAAAATGACCCAGTTTACCATCCGTTTTTGGGATCAAAATGACAAGGTAATCAAAGAGCAAATCTTGCGTTTGCAGCGGCATGTACAGGGCAACGAAGAAAAGCAGCTCTTTTTTGACACCCGCATTCCAAAGAAGCCCTTTCGGAAGGTCCAGGTTTTTTGCTGGGCAGCAGGCAGCGATTTTCCGGTTGTGATCGACGACATGCAGGTTGAATTATTTAAAGAGTAACCATGCCATTTGCTGATATTGCCCGCCATTTTTTTGATTTTGATCAATGTCTGAGTGCTGCACCGGTTGGACAAGGCAATATCAATGACAGTTACCGCATTGAGTTGTCGTTCAAATCGGGCGAAACCAATTGTTATTTACTGCAACGCCTCAACCACCAGGTTTTTAAAAATCCTGCGTTGGTGATGGACAATATAAGTAAGGTGTCCAATTATTTGCAACAGCAAGCGTATGGCTATCAAATTGCTACGCCCTTGCCCACCCGGGATGGGCAATGGTTGCATCAGGACGCGAAAGGCAATTACTGGCGCGTTTTTCCATTTTTTGAAAATACGTTTTCACCCGATGGCATTTCCGACCCGGCCATTGCTTATGAGGCTGCGCGGGCTTATGGCGCATTTGCCGCTGCCTTGCGCGATTTTCCTGCCCATGCATTAGGCGAAACGATTCCCGGATTTCACGATACCGAACAGCGTTGGGCGTTCTTCTTAACCATTTTAGACCAGGATCCAGTGGGGCGGGTAGCTGGTGCGCAATCAGAAATTGCTGCTATTTTTGAGATAAAACCGGTTTTTGATAAAATTCAGCGTTTAAGGGCACAACTTCCATTAAGAGTTACCCACAATGATACCAAAGCGGGTAATATTTTAATAGATAAAACTAGCCAAAAAGCGGTTGCTGTGATCGATTGGGATACGGTGATGCCCGGTTTAATTTTATCCGATTTTGGCGATATGGTGCGCACTTTTGTGCCCAACGGCCCCGAAGATGCCGCAAGTCAAGGCCTTCAAATGCGCCAGGAAATACTGGATGCGCTGTTAAGTGGTTTTTTAAGCGAAACGGAAGCATTTCTAAGTGCCGAAGAAAAAGCGCAACTCCTGCTCGGTGGCCAATGGATGACCGGCGAGCAGGCGTTGCGCTTCCTTACCGACTACCTGGCCGGTGATGTATATTTTAAAGTGCAGGACCCGGAACACAATTTGCGCAGAACACAAAATCAGCTGCGCCTTTTGCATTTATTGCAGGCCATTTAAATACTATTCCTTGTTGCTATCCGATTTACGCGGAAAAGCAATGGTAAAAACCGAAGTTTTATCCCCTCGGCTATCAATGCCGTAACAAATACCGTCTTCTATCAACAAGGTTTTCATAAAGCCTCGACGCAAGTTTTCTTCGTGGTAAAGGTCGATACAAATTACCTTGCCACCGTAGTTGAAGGTCAAATCAGGGACTAACGTGTGTCCAATAACCATCCGTTGGGCCGAGAAATAAGCCAATATCATATCGATATCTTCCACGCTTATTTTGCTCTTGGCGATGGTGCGGCACCAAAAAATACCCGTTTGCTGGTCAAAAATTGCGCGCGGATTGCCCGCCGGAATATCTGCCTGTGCTTCCCCCAAATGGTTGCGCGCAATCCGGTTGATGGTAGCAATATTCATTTTAGTTCGTACCAGCTCCGGGCTGACACCGCCATGGCAAAACAAAAAATCGCCAATTTTTTCAAGGGCATTTTTCGTGCGCAACCACCGGCCCAATTCGGTATCTTCATTGAACCACATGGGATATGCCTCGCCCATCAGTAGCGCATTGGCCAAATATTTTCGGCGCACATATTCTGTATTGCCCTGCAAATTGAGAATTTCATGATTGCCTAAAATGAAATGCACTTTCCCGCCAGCGGCCTTTGCCTCTTGTTCCAGTTTGTACACCAGCCAAAGGCATTCGGTTACATTACTCCCACGATCAAAATAATCGCCCAATAAAATGAGGTGGCCTTTTCCAAAAATCCAGTCGAAATCGCGGTTGATCACCTTGGCGCCCATCAACATGGTTTTGAATGCCTGAAAATTACCTTCAATATCCGAAAGCACAATCATTTTTTCAGGCAAGCTGTATAAATCCGGTTCCACTTTTAAACTGTCTTGCAACTCAAAACTGAAACGATCCTCCGTTTCGGGCACATAACAACTCAGCAATACCTTCGACGATTCGAGGTAAAAAACTTCCCGCGCCACCATTCCTGTATCTCGACGCTCCACCGATTTTACGACGATCTGGCCGTTTCGGTAAAAAACATGTGGACCATCCGGCCCGCCTTTCATGGGTTCTGGGTCAGCATTGCTCGCCAATAATACAAATGGCAAGTAAAGCATCGCCCACAAATTCACACACAACTGTTTCATTTTCAAAGCTCTATTACGAGCGTGTTACACCCTCAATTTGTTATAAAAATGGCCATTCCGGCACTTCATTTACGGTTTTACCGGACTGCCCAACTTTCGTACTGCAATTTCCAATCGGTTGTTTTGCTGATGTTCTTCGTCTGAGCATTCCACCCCTTCGGTACAGCGGTTCCGTGGTTCAGATTCCCCTTTGCCGTAAGCCCGAATGCGTTCCGACTGAATACCCCGGTAGGTCAGGTAGGTTTTGGCATTTTTGGCACGTTCATCGGTGAGTTCCTGGTTCAATTGTGATTCACCCCGTGTATCCGTGTGCACATTGATGTCAATTTCCATTTCCGGATACCGGATCAATAATTCATACAACGCTTCCAGGTTGCGCACCGCGTATTGATTAAGCGTGGCTTTATTGTACTCATAGAAGATTTTTTCCATGATAATCACGGAGCCGTCCTGCAAGCCATTGGCAAGGGGCATTTCTTCTTCAATACTTGCTCCTTCTTTGAGGGGTTTTAACGAAATTTCTGATGAAGTGCGTTTGCCCCGGACTGCCGCAAATCGGAAACTTGCCGAATTGAACCCTTCCCGATCCACATAACCAATATAATCGCCTTCAACGGGCAAGCAGGCATCAAACTCACCATTGGAGGTTGTACGCACGGTAACTTCTTCGCCCGTCGACCGGCTAACCATTTTAACCACTGCATTGGTGATACGGGTGCCAAATTCGGAAGAAATAACGATACCACCTGCCCGAAAACACAAAGGCGCTTCCCGCATGTTAAAGTCCAACACAATGTCTTTTTCGTCTTCAACCGATACCAGCCGATCCTGTGTGCGGTAGCCATCCATGCTTACAATAACCAAATAGGTACGGTAGCGGTTGAAAGTGGTATTCGCTGCGCCATCCGTATTGGAATAAAACCCTGGTTTGCCCAAATCCACCGCATCCTTGCGCACCAATTGGAAACTCAACACATTCTTTTTATCCTGTACCGGCGCGATTTCCATTTTATAAAAATCGTTCGGACCATCACTGCCCAAAAAGCCATCGTTAGTAGGTTGCAAAATTCGGATCGAAGCATTTTGAATGGCTTCCCCAGTTTTGGCATCCCGTACAGCAAAATCCACTTTGTTGACTTCCGGTTTTCCGACACCCTCTAAACCGCGCGGCGCAGAAAAGCGATAAATATCCTCATGGCCATAACCAATCTCCCGGGTACTTGCAAAAAAGCCTGATTTTCCATCCGGGTCAATGATCAAACTTTTATCATCTGCTTCTGAGTTAAAAGGGGCGTTCATATTTACCACCTCTTCCGGGTTGGTCAGCGGATTGTTTACATAGTACAAATCATACCCCCCCAAAGAATTGGCGCGGCCGTTGGAGGTAAAAAACAAGGTTCCTTGATAACTTATAAACGGATAAATATCATTTCTATCCGTATTGATGTTTGGTCCCAGGTTGCGGGGTTTCCCCCAAATGGTTCGCCCATTGCCATTATCTTCACGTTCTACCACATAAATATCGTATCCGCCCTGGCTTCCCTCCAGTTTGTCGGAAGCAAAGAACAATTTGGTGCCATCTGGAGAAAGGCTTGGGTGCACACAATTATAGTTATCATCGTTGAACGGCAAATCCAGCGCTCTAAACCAATCGGGATCAAGGCTGTCTTTACGGGTTTCGTAAATTTTATTTTTGGCGACCCCGTTTCTGGCTGCTTTCCGTACGCCATCGCGGTTGTTGGTGCGGGTGTAATAAGCTGTTTTGAAATCGCGGGTAAAACACAAGGGGCCGTCGTGTAACGCCGATTTTTTACTCCCATCGAAATAGAATTTTTCTGGTGTAGATGGATCGCCGTTCGGATCGAAGGGAGAAAAGTAGAATTCAGAAAACGGTTCGTCGTTTTCATCTTTTGGACCATTTTTGTCTTGCGTTGAAACAAACATCAGGCCTTCGTCGAAAAAAGCCGGGCCAAATTCTATCCGTGGCGTGTTAATACCGATGCAATTTTTGATGGTCACCGGATAGCGTCGTTCATCTTTCTCGCGGAGCCGGTCCTTAGATTTGCTTTTCCCTGAGTTTTGGGCGAGCAAAACGGTTGAACAAGTAAAAAGCAGGAGCGGGAGCAACAGGATTAATTTACGTGTCATAGTGTTACAAATTGGGTTTGGAAATCTTGTCATTAGAGCCTTCTGGCGGATTGAAATAGTAACGCGCGCTCAATTCGATGCTTCCGTTGTTGAAACGGCGCAACCGCGTTAGTCCAATGTCGTACGACAAACAAAAGAAAAAGAATTTGTTTGCCTGCAATCCTACCAGCACATCAACGCTTTCTCCGGCCTTGTTGGTATCTCCGCCGGTACGATAGGTGAGTGCGCTAAAATATTTTTCTTTTAAAACCATCGTAAAGTTGATATCCGCATCAAAAGGCACATTGGGTGCATATTTTAGCAATACCTGTGGGGTACATACGATGTTTTCATCTACTTGAAAATTATAACCTGCCATGGCATTAAAATGTTGCACTTCTTGCGAAAGAACAAGGCCGCCATCTGCAAAATCAATATTGTTGCGGACCAAACGGGTTGCTGCAACGCCGGCATACCAACGCTCTCGGCCGCGTTTTTTACCTGAATAAAACAACCCGAAACCCAGGTTGGGAACAATTTTACTTTGTGCGGTAGTCGGGATTGCCTGGTCGGTAGGGATCGGTTGGGTCGCCGCTAATCGACTATCCCCCCAGTTTTGGTAAAATTGCCGCACACTGGGCTGTATCCCGATACAAAATGCGCCTCTTTTAAACGGAATACGATAAGCATAAGCACCTTCCAAGGTGAGGGTGCGCGTGATTCCAATCGTACTGCGCACCAAGTTACCCCCCAGCCCTACCCGGTTGCTCAACATGGGCATGGTGAACGAAATGAACTGGGTATTCGGGGCACCCTCAATTTTATTGATCCATTGGCTCCGATAGGCAACAAGAAGCGCCGGTGATTCGAAATTGCCATTGGCTGCCGGATTGTAGGCCGGTTTATACAGCATAAATTGGGTGTACATTTGTTCTTGCTGGGCCCAAGCAGGTTGCACCAGAAATAACAGACCGATTAAAAAAGCGAGTTTGTTGTGCATAGACAGCGGCTAGTTAAGGCGTGGTTTTTTAACGTTGTATCAGTACAAATCCGGTTTTAGGTTTCGATCCATCCTGAATTTCCACTACATAAAAGTAGGTTCCTACTGGCAAATCAGCGCCATTCAGCTTGCCATCCCAACCGTTGCTGTTGTCATATTGCGCGGCATGGTACACAATATCGCCCCATTGGTTGTAAATACTCACTTCCACATCCACCACACCTTCTCCTATAAAACAGGACGCCGGTATGATAAACGTTTCATTTACATTGTCGTCGTTCGGCGTAATGATGGTCGGAATGATACAATCTTCGGGTTCTCCAATAATGAATTGTGCTTGCGCAAAACTGCAGGTATCTGGACAAAACGTATTGCACACCTTATAAATCAACTTATCGGTGCCAGAAAAACCAGCAGATGCTTGATAGGTGTACACCCCATTGGAAATCAATTTCAAGGTACCGTCTGTTGGATCGGTGGTAATGGTTACAGAAAAATCATTGGGCAAAATATCATTGAGGATCAAATTTGCTGACTGGGTAGCACCATAGGTCACATCAATGATATCCGCTACTGCCGTGGGCGCCAATTGATAGTTAATCACCACGGTGTCACGCCCATTGTTTTTGCAAGTATCGCCGTTGGTGGTCCAATACAAAATATTGGGTCCGGTTTGCAAGTTGCCTACCACTGAAACCTCATTGGTTGCTGGCGTGAAGGTGATATTGGGGTTACTGCTTGTCCACAATCCTGTTTCAAAATCCTGAAGCTGCGTTGCACTCACTTTGGTTGTTGCTTCATTTCTGCATATGGTTTGGTCTGGACCAGCATATGGCTTGGCAGAAAAATTATCGACCCGTACCCGCACAGAATCCATGCCGCATCCAATATCCGATAATACCCAATAGAAGAAATAACTACCACCGGGTACCAGGTTGGAAACGGTGGTGGTGGTACTGTCTGGATTTGAAATTCCGATCATTAACACATTGGTCTGGTTTTCATCTTGCGTCCAGCGACCTTTTGTATTTTGACCCTGAAAAGCATGAATAGTAACAGCATTTACCGCACAGGCTGTGATATAAGTTTCGGGCACCTGTGCTGTTTCCGGCGCTACCATGGTGATCACGGAAGTATCGGTGTCAAAGTTTACACAACCACCATTGCTGATCGCCCAAACAAAGGTGTATGTATTCCCTGCTGTAAAACCAGTCAAGGTAGATTTTGGGTCATCGGGATTGACAATCGTAAGTGTTGGTGTACCTACTTGTGTCCATTTTCCAGTAATTCCCTGGGTGGGGGCACTGGCGTTCAGGCGCAAAATATCCCGCGTACACAACAGCCGTGGAGAAGGACCTGCATCCGCTTGGTTTGCTGGAATGGTATCCAGTATAACCGAGACGGTTTGTGAAAACAAAGAATTACATCCGCCCTTACTGGCAATCACTTTAAAGGTTTGGGTGCCCGGTGAAAACTGATTCAGGTTGCTGATATACAAACTTCCAGAGGGCAACGGACCCGCAATGGTATCGTTTTGTTCAACATGGATCCAGGTATATTGAGCGCCTTGGGTTAAAGAGGCGCTGCTTACCAATAGGTTGATGTAAGCTGCCGGGTCGCTTTTGCAAATACGGGTCAGATCCGGAGGCAAAATAAACGGTTGCTTTGGTAATGAATCAATCAACACAAGTAAAGGCTCAATTGCAAAAGTGGTACATCCGTTTAACGTTACTCTTACGTTATAATTCCCTTCATGGTTTTCATTTACCGGACTAATCATCGGATTCGCAATTGGCTGCGTCGGATTGAAATTAGGTCCTGTCCAGAAATATTGTGCATTCGGGTTGCTGTTCGGATTAGACACCCATAAATTTAAGGTTCCGCCTTCGCAAACAGGTGAATTGGATTGTGGCTGTGGCGCTACCGGGAAGGGATTCACCGTAAGTCGGATACTGGTGGACAGCGGCGACAAACAGTTGGCGGCATTTACCTGTACATGATATAATCCGGTTTGACTGACTTGAGCACTCGGAATGTCAATAAAATTATTGGAAGTGACAATTGGGGTAACACTATATGGAACGGTCCAGGTATAGGTGGTTGGCATTTGATAAGAGCCCGCATTGTCTACCCGAAGTTTTAAAACAGCACCCGCACATACGGTGGTATCATTGGTGGTATTGCCCCATTTCAGGATAGGCAAATCAAGTGGGTTGCCCACATTTATCGTCGTTGAACCTGCTGTTGATGTGCAGCCCAGTGCATCTTTTACAATCAATAAATAAGTGCCATTGTCTTTACCAGATACATCGGGTAGGACGGGCATTGGGTCGGTCGAGAACAGATTTTCAGGCGCAACATTTGGGTGATACCAGCAATACATTAACGGTAAACTGTTACTTGTCACCACCGGGATCAGGGTCGCGTCGGATGTTCCATCGGGACAGAGCGGCGCATTATTGGTGATGGTATCAATAATGGGTTGCGGATTGATTTTCACATTTACCAATGCAGAGTCGGCACAGCCATTTTCATTTTTGCCAATCACTTTATACTCGCCTGGTACGCCGGGGGTTCTAATCGGATTTTGTTGGAAGGTCGAATAATTGCTTGGGCCGGTCCAGGACCAAAATGGCAGGTTCGTCTGGTTCGAGGTAGCCGTTAGTTGAAGGGTATCGTTTATACAAATCGCAATCTCGGGGGGCGCTGCTACATCGGGGTATGCTTTCACATTGATGCAAAAATCATTCGACCAATCGGACGCGCAATTTTGCTGCACGACCCGCAAGCGCCAACAAGCATTGTCTGTCAGCGAAAGGTTATTTAATACCAGCGCATTGGTGGTGGTCGTAATTTGTAAGGCCGGACTAACACGCTCCCAGATATACCCAATACCCAACACATTGCTTATTAAGGTGGTCGTGCCTCCAACGCAAAGGGCATTTTGGCCTGAAATAACCGGTTGTGTTGGGGTTGTATCTACTTTTATTTCTACCAAATCCGGTATAGATGCGCAGTTATCAACAGTTGTGATCAACTTATAGGTGCCGCCGTTGGAAAAATTGGCCGATAAAATGGCCGGGGGAGATTGCAAGTTGCTGTTAAATCCGTTCGGACCACTCCAGGCATACGTCATACCAGGCGCCTGGCTGCTGGTTCCGATGACAATGGGTTGTCCAAAACAAACGCGCACATTGGCACTCGAAGGCGGATTAATTACGGCGGATGGGCGGGCTTTGACCAATACCAAAGCAATCGGAGAATTGACCGAAGAACACCCGTCGGCCGACACTTTCATATAAAAGTTGTAATTCCCGACCAAAGGGTTTGGAATTACATAAAAAGAAGATTGAGTCGAATCCATTAAGGTTGCAATGCCACTAGGGGCCACAGCATACCATTTATACCATAAATTTTCACCGTTTGAATCGGTCGATAAATAAATGCTATCCCCTTCACAAATGGGCGTATTCGTTTTCAAATCAGGTAAACCCGGCAGTTTGGTCAAACGCACATCCACCACACCCGTCGCGACACAACCGGTGGACCCTGTTATAGACACGGTGTAAATGCCTTCCTCAGAGAGTTGTACATTGGGCTTGATCGGGTTTCGTTGTCCAGGGAAAACCGTTGTTCCGCCTGGATTTTTCCAGGAAAAAGAATAAATATTGTTCGGATCTGTCAACAAAGAATCTGTAAACAAACGCAAGGTTCCCCCTTCACATACCGGAAAGTAATACGGTTTCAAATCGGCAATAATCACTTGCACGGTTGTGTTACAAGTGGCCGTGTTGCCCGATGCATCCGTTACGGTTAGGGTTATTGGATAAATATTATTCGGCGGCGTCGCCATGTTGCAGGTAAACTCTGTTTGCGAAAGTTGCAAGGTCAGGGAACCCGGGCAGTTATCCGTGCTGCCGTTATTAATGGTAGATGGCTGTAAAAAATAATGGTCGATTGGTAATCCGGAAGGATTCGTTGAAATGGTGGTGGGCAAACAAAAAGCCTTGGGCTTAATGGTATCCCGTATGGTAATCGTAAATGTAGTTGTACCCTCCAAACCGTGATTATCCGAAACAACATATTTTACCTGATACACGCCTGGCTCCAAAGTCACATTGGTTTGGTTGCCCACCAAGGGTCCTGGTGGCAGGTATAAGGCGTTGTTCTTTCTGATTTCGTACGTTATTTCGGCATAGCTGTATTCCAATATGGCCTGTATGCGGCTTATTCCATCCGTTTGGTCGGGCAATAAAGGGTTGCAATTGCCAATCGCATCCGGAAAGTTAAATACGTCGTTGTTGGGTATTGCCGTAAAAAAGGTGTTTCCGTCCTGGGCCCAATTGTTGATGTTGTTCGCAGAAACGGAAAAGACGGTTTCCGCATAAGTCGTCGTGCACTCCAATGGTTTGGGACCCAATTGGGTAACCGATGGAAGTGGCAGGCCAAGTTCGTCGTTAATGTTAAAAAACTCACCTGTATCTCCATTATCACCCCGAAAACGGATGCGCAATCGGCCCGGTGTAATTGCATTGGGGATAAGCCCATTAATTGGCAAAACAATTGAAATCGGTATAGTATCCGCATCCGGGTCATATTCAAACTGAATCGGAAGGGTAGCAGATGCGCGCTCAAGTACGCCCGAAACATCGCAATTTTCAAAAATCGTCGGAAACGGCAAGGGTAAGGTAACGGTACAATTTCCAGTGCCAATATATTGTGTAATCGGGGCAGGCGCGGTGATTTGGGGCGGCTGATTGTCATCAATTACAATGGACGCACTTACGGTAGTTGTATTTCCCGCACAATCGGTTGCTTGGTACACAACGGTATGGTTACCTACATCAAAAAATGCACCCGCGCTTGGAGGGAACGGTTGGGCGGGCTGATTGTCAATAGAATAGGTCAAATCAACGGGCACATATTGCGTGCTAGTTTGGTACAACAAGGAACAACGCACCCGGCCGTTTGGACAAGTGGGGTTTATCGCAGCATTGCCGGTCCCGTTGGTAACAAGGCGAATTTTTAAATCGCCATCCGCCATCCAGGCATTGAGCAAATTGGCCGGAATGGTAAATACTTTTACCGCCGATGTGCAGGATACGGGTGTAATAATTGGATCTGTTTTACCTAAATTTTCGCCGCCTTCTCCGTAAATATTAAAAAACTCACTGACGCTATTAATATCGGCATTGTCGATCAATACCGTAAAAGAAGCCGCATTGACTACCGGTTCAAATGGGGGCAAATTGGGTTGCGACCACTGAAAAACAACCGTATCAACAGGCGTATTAAATGGATTACCGCCACCCGTGAGGATCAAGAGGGCAGTATCTTTTAAATTATAGGTGGCATACTGGGTTGTGCAATCATCATAAAGCGATAAAGGCGCAGGCACAACCAAACTAGCACCGCACACATTAAGATCCGACGGCAGGGAAATGGTATTGGGGGCAACCATTACCGGACCCGTGTTATCTTCTACCGTAATGGTTTGGGTGTACACCCGCTCGTTGCCACAATTATCACTGGCCGTCCATTCGCGCTTAATTTGGTAATTCGTCCAGTGTGCACAACTGTTTAAATCCGGATCGCGCACCTCATATTCAAGAAAAGCAATGCTGACATCATTGTCACAATTATCCGATTTCCCAAAGGTGCTGATGTTGGCTGGGACCGGAATATTGTTGCAAGCTGCTGTAATATTGGCCGGAATACCCGTCAATATAGGTGCAACAGTATCGATGATGTGTACATTTTGGGTAAATGTTGAAGGATTACCACATACATCACTAGCCTGCCAATACCGCACGCGGGTATATCGATCCGTACAAGGTCCGGCTTCAATAAGTTCCTGGTACATGGTGGGTGGCGCGGTAACGCCACTACATAAATCAACGCCTGTAGGCGAAGGAAGTGGTGGCAGTTTTTCGCATACCGCCGTGGTATCACTGTAACCGAAAATATTAGGCCCTAAACTATCAATTACGCTAATCACCTGCGTGGCCGTCCGGGTATTTCCACACACATCGGTAGCCGTAAAAATGCGGGTAATATCATAGGCGTAGTGGCTGCACAATGCAGGATTAGGATTTTGCCCTGAAACAACCTGGGTGGTAATACTGATTACAGAACTACAAGCATCGGTTGCATTAATATTTTGTCCCAGTATGGGGGCTGCAGGCAACACAAATGTATCACACCGCATGGTCAACGCCGCCGGAATCAAGGTAAACACCGGCCCTACCGTATCACGCACTTGAATCGTTTGGGTTGCAGAACCCGTATTGCCACAATCATCGGTAGCAAACCAGGTGATCAGCCGCTTATACGTACCATTGCAGGTAGTATCAAAATTGACCGCCGTGTAGGTTACCAACATGCTCGTGTCACAATTGTCCGTAATAAATGCAGGCGCAAGTGTGGGGTTCGGGTTCGTGCACGGCAGCGTCACGATTGGTGGGAAGCCTGCTATGACAGGTTTT
>CAIVGO010000243.1 GCA_903905445.1 uncultured Bacteroidota bacterium | reverse complement strand
GCAGCCGGGTTAAGTGTAGGGTGGATGCTGGTCGTTTGTGCAAAAGTAAAGTTTGGCGGATAAACGCGGGCTAATATTTAATTATTGATTGGGTTTGGTGGATAACTTATGGTTTTTTGGGGCTTACCGGGCCCGGAACGCGGGTGTTATGGAGCCCCGAATGTTTTTTTGATGCCGATGCTTAAGTTAGTGTCGATTAGTGATTCATAACCTAAGTTTTGAATCGAACTCAATGCTCTGTAGTTGGGATTTCCTGAAATGGAGGAATATTGCAAGAACAACTTCCACTTTTCAAACCCATAACTGATTCGTAGTGCGGATTCAAAAGTGACTAAACTAAGGGTACTTTTATTGCCTTCGTAGAAATATGGTTCAAGTTCGCTGTTGCTCATTGCCCCCAAACTCAATTTAGAGGAGACGCCAAATTCAAAGCGTTTGCGAACAAATCCGAAGGAGGGTTGCACAAACACATTAAAATAGGGTCCGGTAATGTCGTAATAGTTGGATATAATAGGTGTAATATCATCTGTAACCCCAAGGTTTACGCCGCCCTGAATGCTAAAACGACCTTGTTTATTGATTCCAAAACTGCTAAAATATCCCATCCCCAACTCGGCTTCAGCAGTGTTATTATCAGCAAGATATCCAGTCGGATCAAAATCATAATAGTAGTATTTCGCGCGGCGGCTATACCGTGCATTGAGGGTCATCATAAAGTGATTCGTTAGCGCAGTCCCACCCGATAACGCCACCCCATCTGTTCCATAAGAGGCCGTGATTTGATGGCAGTTTTTTTCTTTGGGTAAAAAGATGTTAGGACTGGCGGTGCTGTAAAACTGGTTGGAACAGGAGGCCAAAAAGAGTAAAAGGGGCAAAAGAAGCAGGTAAAAGTTTGATTTTTGCATGGTGTGCATGTTTAAAAGTGCTGTATGAATTTTGATCGAGCAAAAATCGCGCAGCCATGCGGGGCCTGTATCGACAGTTTAGTAGGAAATGGTGGGGTGATTTTTTGTTATATTTTTGTTTTTCAAAAGGTGTATTATATTTATTAACAGTATTTTAAATTAAAATATCTGCATTATACATAAGGCGTTTAATTTTATTGTTTTTATTATTTTTTAAAAACCTGCCGCAAAACAAAGCCCCAACGCATATCTATCTATACCGATCGGACAGCATTGTTTCACCCCATGTGGTTATTGCCGCAAGCAACCGCACACAACAGCTTATAAAAAATGAAAAAGTATATCTTGTACCTCCTGGCGATGGTCTGCATCGTTGAAGCCTGTCGAAAAAACACCGATGAACTGACGCTCCGTGAAAAAGGCCCCATTCAGGGAGATAAAGTAGAGAGTATCATTTACGGAAAAGTGCTTTACGGCGCTGGAAATCCGGTTGAAAATGCCACGGTTACAATCGGCGGAATTGCCTACAAAACCAATGTCCGGGGCGAATTTTGGTCAAAAAAGCAATTATTCGACAGCAAAGGCACCTTGGTACGCGTATCGGCAACCTATTATTTCGATGCATTCGTTTTTGCCTTCCCGCATTTGAATTCGGAGACGTATATAGAAGTGCAAATGCATGTGAAACAAAGTTTAGGCTCTTTTGAAGCGGCTGATGGTGTTAAGTTTCCCCAGTTTAGCGGCGGTGCTGGCATCGAAATACCGGCCAATGCCATCGCAAAATCGGATGGCAGCCCTTATCAAGGACAAGTAAAAATGTATGGTGTTTGGCTTGATCCAACTTACGAATGGACGTTCCAACTGATGCCGGGTGATCTGCGTGCGATTGATGCCGCGGGCGACCCCAAAGTTTTAAAAACCTATGGCATGATTGGCGTGGAATTAGAAACCCCCAATGGCGAAAAACTGAACCTGTTGGCCGGGAAAACTGCCAAAATCACCTTTCCCTTACCTCCTTCAATTAAAATTTCGGCGCCTTCGACCATTCAACTTTGGCATTTTAACACCGACAACGGGTACTGGGTAGAGTCGGGAACTGCACCCCTGGTAAATGGTAGTTATGAAGCAGAAGTCAGCCATTTTAGCTTTTGGAATTGTGATACTCCGGAAGACTTCATATACATTAAGATGAAATTTGTAGACACAAACGGCAACGTTGGACCAAAATTGAGGGTTCAATTGACCAGCTCAAAATATGATACGGGCGTGGATTATTCTGATGACCAGGGCAGGATTGGCGGATTGGTACCCAAAGGCGAAGTACTTCAAATGAAAGTATTTCATCCTTGTGGCACCGTAGTTTACGAAGGCCAAATTGGCCCGTTTAGCACAGATAAAGATTTAGGTAAATTTACAACGCAAGCTGTTCAATTACCTCAAATTACGGGCATATTATTGGACTGTGACGGCGCGCCCGTTCAACAGGGCATTATTACGCTATCCATTGAAAATGATTCTGTTCAGGTTTATGCGATCACGGAGCCAGATGGCCAATTTTCATTTATTTTCCCTTATTGCGACTATGTGTCCACATTTCAAATCACAGGCTACGACCTGCAGGCCTTAAAAGAAAGCATTCCGAAGGAAGTTAATATTGCTGGAAATAGTATAAATGTGGGCAGTATGCAGGCTTGTGCGCCATTGGATGAATACGCCACTTTTACCTGCAATGGATTTCAACAAACCTTTGTTTTATACCCCGATTTTTTTATAGTAGTCGGGGCAGAAAAAACAATTAGGATGTATGGAACAGGGCTTCCGGGCTCTACGATTGGCGGAACAGAAATCAAATTTTCCTTTGACAATGTAGCGCCCAACCAAAGCACGGCGACCCTGATTGATTTTCATGCCATTAGCCTGGAAAACGATCAGTTGCGCAATTATGGCTGTACGTATTGTCCAAGTTCGGGTTGTGGTTGTTTGGCAACGGATGCGAATCCCATTTTGTTTACGAGCTATGCCAACAACTTCGGGGAGTACTTCAGCGGCACGATTTCGGGCAATGTTCGCGCCGACCAGGATCAAACCATGAAACCGTTTACCCTGGATTTTAGGGTAAAACGAAAACTATAGACGTGAAGCCATACCTTTAAAGCAAACCCGGTTATCAACGAAATACCCCATGCTTTCAACCGACATCACGGAGATCATAGCAGGCTGCAAACGCCGCCGACCCGCTTCGCAAAAGGAGCTGGTCCGGCGTTTTGCAGGCTCCTTGTTGTCGGTTGCAACACGTTACGCCAAGGTAAAATCGGAAGCGGAGGATATTTTGCAAGACAGTTTTGTGCTCATTTTTAAGAAAATGGACCAATTCGACCCGGAAAAAGGGACTTTAAACGCCTGGATGCGGCGCATTGTGATTCATACGGCTTTGGCGCAACAACGCAAGTTCCGGTACACCCATGAAATCGCAGTAGATACCCTGCCCGATACCCCCGACCTGGCGTTGGATGTGTATGCAAAAATGCAGTACGATGATTTGATGCAACGCATTGATGCCCTGCCGGATGGGCTGCGGGAAGTGTTTAACCTGGCCGTTTTTGATGATTTTTCGCATGACGAAATCAGTGTGGCACTCGGAATTCCGGCAGGCACCTCGCGCTCCTGGCTAAGCCGCGCACGCAAACTTTTACAGCAACAAATTTTAAATTTACAATCGCATGAATTGGCCGGAATTTGAAAACGAAATGAAGCATACGGTGGATGCGCACGAAACGCCCATCGATTCGGATGCGCTCTGGGAAAAAATCCGGGAAAAACGCCGCAAACGCGCGTTGATCTGGTTTTGGAGCGCTGCTTTAGCCGTGGTATGCAGCGGTTTGCTTTGGCATCAAGTCGGAAACAGGGGACCATTGCAGTACGAGCAATCGACCGACAACCCGCCTGCACATACCCCCGTGCGTACGCTGGAGCCTGAAATAAAATTGCAGGAAAATACCACACAACAAACCCCGGCACCGGTGGCGACACACCTCAGTCCTCCTTCTATAAACGGCACTATATCAACAACTTCTGATCAAAAAAGCCGGCGTTTTAAGGCAAATATCCACCTTGAATCCCCGGCAAACGAACCAACGCATTTGCCGATCCAACAGCATATCCAAACGAATACTCAGACGCCCCTTCCACAATCGGAAATAAAGGATGCCGTAACAACAGCAGGGGCACCCGACACTTTAACCCAACTTGCACAAACCGTCCCAGCGGTACCAACTTTTCCAATTGCTGTAAAAACAGATACTTTGGCCGTTTTCGCCAATAAAACAGTGTCATGGTTGCAAGTGCCCTTGCGTTTACTGCCCGTACCGGAAAAAACGCTGCAACTGCCTGAAAAACAACCCAATTTTGCCTCAATACCTGCCGTAAACCCAAAAAAAAACCATTCCTATCACCCAAGCATCGGTTTTGTAGCGGGATACTACCGATGGAATTCCGTGGGTACTGCCATACCAGCACTCGATTCTATGAGCCGCGGACTGGAAACGGTACAAGGAACGTTCCAACTCAGCCTG
>CAIVGO010000242.1 GCA_903905445.1 uncultured Bacteroidota bacterium | reverse complement strand
GGGCAAAATGCCTGGTTTCGCCGCATCCTCCACAAACCAAAACGGACTATTTTTTCGATAATGATCAATGGCAGTACGTGCCACCAGCGATTTGATCCAAAAATCAATAGCGCCAAGATCCTGCACTGTTCCAATCTTGAGGAACACCTTGATAAACGCTTCCTGAAAAATATCTTCCGCCTCAAACGTGGTTCGGGCATAGCGGCGGCAAATACCCATCATACGCTTTTTATAATGTTCATAAAAAGCGGCCTGGGCCTTTTCGTCTCCTTTTTGGCAAGCCTTTACCAATTGAATCAGGGTGTCCTTTGCAATCATTTATCCGCGCGTTGCCCCTGTGAAAATGCCATCCGTGTCGAAATGTGTATAATATACCACCTGACCAACGTTGATTTTAACTACAAATCCAAGTGCGTTGGAAACGCCATTGATTGTTTCATAGCGTATAATTCCACGCTGAAATTCCCACCCTTGAAAATACACATCTAAGTAATTCTGACATTCTATTGGCAAAGCATTTTGCAACAAAAGATCCGCAGCGGTAACCCCGGGCACATCCAGGCCGAATAAATCTTCCAACTTATTCTGCACCAAATTTGAAGCCGCATCAAATTCAAAGTGACTCAGGAAAGAATCATGAACGGTAGTCACCCTCCAGCGCACTTGCTGATTAGCATCGACCAGCAAAGCGGCTGACAAAAAAGTACCAAGGGGCTGGGCAGCGTTGATCTCAGTACGTATGTTTTGCTGAAGATAATCCACATTACGCACAGGATAACGCCACCAAACCGTATCAGGTTCTTCCTCTACCGAAATACGGCCCCCTAGTGTATCCAAAGAAAGCAGGTATCCTTTCCCCGCCCGTGTTATTTTTGTAAAGTATCCGAGGGGTGCATTGCTAACTGGGTCCAGATCAGCATACAAAAAAACCATGTTGGAATTAGGATACTGATGGGTTATAAAATGCACGCCATTGATGGGCATTGCTGCAAGGGGCAGTTCCTTTTCCAAGGAAAGCAGGGTGCCATTTTCGGAAATAATTGCCTGGTAATGGTTGTTTTGTGCTTGAAAATCTGCGGCATACAGTCCCTCCGTTTGCAGGTTGGTAATGGTAAAGTCGGTCGGCTGGTTGAATTTGCCAGCAATCGACTGCACCACCGTATCCGGAATGGCAGGTAAAGCGGGTGTTTCGCTGGTTTTATCGCAGCCCCAACCCAGCAGGGCGACAAATAGTAAGAGGTGATATGGTTTCATCCCGTTCATTTTTTGGAAACAACAGCGAAATTGGTTTTGTGTTGCTGTTATTGGGAGGGACGGAGGGTTGGGGAAAAGGGTTGCATGGGGATGCTATTGATAATTTGGAATAATCGAAAGCATAGTTTGTTCCTTTACCCGGCTTTCGACCCAACAGTAAATTAAAGCATTCTGACTAAACTTAAAGTCTGGAATCTTTTGAATCTCCTCCCAATATGGTTTCAATGTGGCAATTAAGCTGGCCCTGTTGCGACAAAACATCGCAGATTCAAACATTAAAACGAGTGAAATGTACTCAGCATCTTGGTGCTCGCTTTTTTCAATCATTTTGCGCAATGCCAGGATTTCTTTTGCTTCAAAACGTTCTTTCAAAAATAGCCCCAATTCAATTTTTGATACAATACCCATTGCCTTCATGAGTACCGCAGGAAAAAAAGGCGTCTGTGCGTTCTGGAAGCGCTTATGATGGAGCCATTGATAAACCGTCTTATAGTCTTCCAAAACAAAATAAACCTCTGAACAGTTTGTCACAATGATTGAAAGCCGAAAAGCGGGAATTTTAGCATGAAATTCTTGCACTTTTTCAAACATAGCGTGCTCCTCAACAAAAAATTTTGCCTCCTTAAATTTCATATTTTTGATAAAATTGACCAAGTACAAATAAGCAATATTTCTATAAAATATTAAATTTTTCTCAGCATACTTAAAGCCATCATTCTGTTGATCTACTTTTTCAAAGAACTTGTCTTTCCCCAAATGAAAACAGATTGTTAGAAACCGATCTAACGTTAGCCAATACATGCCTGGATCTTCATCTTTCATGTAAGACATAGACTCGTAAAGTTGATAAACACTGTATTCCTGTTCAAATATTTCATTCAAAATATCTTTAGGAACCGCTCGAAGGTTTAGTCCTCCATTTGCGTGAATAGCCTGAAGTTTAAGCCCCGATTGGTACTGCGCATAAAATAGTCTTGTCCAAAAAGACATATTTGTATCAGACGGCATGGCGATATCTGGTAATTGAGGATTCCAATACGCACCATAATCCAATTTGTGCTTATTGCTCAGATAAATGGCCGCACTTTGTAACTTCGATCGAATCTTAAGCGATTCAAGTATTTCATATTCTTCCAGGTCTAAGGCCTTCATGCGCTTTCCATTTTCATCTAATCCACCGCGAATTAGAATAGACCGTTCATAAAATATCAAGTCCAGTAAATAGTTGAGCCGCTCTATTTCCTGCGCAATCCTTCTGGCGCGCTTGATGTAGGTTAGGCTGGTTTCGTAAAATTCCTTTTGAATCAAGAAATTGATATCGCGGATTAATTCGTTCAACTCTTTTTCCTTGGGTGCATATTGTTGGGTCGCCCGCATAGATTCGAGTATTTTATCGACCAAGAACCTCGATAGATTGTCCACGTCATTTAACCCCATCTTCTTTAGCACCGATAAGAAGATTTTCTGCGGTTGGGTTGATCTTTGTTTCAAACCAGCATCAATCAAATCGAAAAGCGTGGAATATTTCGTTTTGCGTTCCCCCCAAAACTGAATGTATTTTTTGAAGTCGCGTTTTTCACTTGACCTTAAAGATCGCATTAACTCGACCAGGAATTCAAAGATTGGTGTCATTATACTAACAGGGTAGTTTTAGATTACAGACAAAAAACATCTGTTCTGACATCTATTTTTACATATTGATAATCAGATACTTGCTAGGATTTTATCCAAGCCTGACATCATTCAATTGGCCTTAAGTGATTTGACGCTCGAAGTAATTAACATTAGGTTTGCAGCAAAGATTAAAAAAATAAAGCAATGGCAATCACACAATCAACGGTAAGTACAGATGTTGAAATAAATGCACCTTATTGGTCATTTCAACAAGAAGTAAAAAATACGAAGGACGTCATCATCATCACAGACCTTATTACAGGCGGTGGAGGGGATCCGTTGGATCCGATTGAAATACCAGATGCTGTCGCCTGGATTAAATGCACAACCTATGGAATGGAGGTGCTTGCGCAAGCACCCAGCGTATTGCCAGCCAACCACACCCAGTTCAGCCCCTTAAAGAAATACCGGGTAATTCAACGAAGTGGTGTTGAGGAATTATACGCAGTTGAGTACGATTCTGAAATTCCGGCAAATCACACCAGAAGCAATCGCGAAAACGTCAAAAAGTTTTCAGGTGATCAAACAGATCCCTATGTTATATATGTAAAGACAGATATGACCAGCAATCTGTTCGACTTATACTACTAGCCATGAACCACGCCTTTCTTGCATTGATCAACAAAACTGATGTTATAGACTTTGCCACCCTGTGCAAGATCGCGGCAGATATTCAGGTGCAACTAAGTCGACATTTTTACCCTATTTGGAGAATATCCGCTTCCATCACTGTTTTTACAGCGGAGGAGGATATTCCTGAAAATTTTTGGAAAGTCGTAATTGACAATAAAGCCCAAATTTCGGAGCATCGTCAGGACAGTCAAGGTTTACCTTATGCAATTATAATCGGAGCAAACGCCGAGGAGATCGCATTTAATTGCAGCCATGAATGTTTGGAGATGCTCGTCAATCCTTACGGGAGGAAATTCTATACAGGATTTCCTCCCCAGGGATTTCCACAGAAACAGGTAAAATTTTATGCAGAAATCTGCGATCCCTGCAACAACCTGGATTTTGGTGTCAAGATGCGCTACTTCAAGGTATCGGATTTTGTAAAAAGAACGTATTACACCGATCCGCTGGAGCGCACAGGCGCCTATAGTTGTTATGGGCAGATTCAACACCCCTTTGAAGTTTTAGAGGAAGGCTATATACAATGGACGGACAAGAAGCATGAAAAATTGTTTACCGCCGTTATGCGCGGTGGGGTGATGAGGATAGAGGAGGGACAAACATTTGCCAGCGCAATAGATACAACGGACACTTCAGCGCCAAGTTGATGGAAGCATAATGCAGCCTACGATTAGTTTGCTTGAATTAATCAAGATACACGTACTATTAATTTAATCCCGCTTCGCTCCATTTTAAACTCTTAAAATTACAATTACAATGACGTTGAATCTTAATGAACTACTCCTATACATAATCACAGGAGGTATAATTGGCACATTTGGACAAGTTATGAGGATGTTTGTTGGCCTCACAAAGAGTTACGCCCGCGACAACAAATTGGATACCCCCCGCTTGATTGGAAGCCTAGTAGTTGGATTTACCGCCGGTGGCATCGGTATATTTTCATTTACCCAATGGAAAGGAGGAGCCCAGCTATCACAAGAACAGTTCTATCTGCTGATCGGAATAGGATACTCAGGAACAGATTTTCTGGAAGGTATATTCCGAACCTTGATTTCCAAAAATGTAACTACCGAGCAAACCAATCAGCAAATGGCTCAAATAAATGAGCAAATTGACGAAACAGGAAAAAACCTTGAAAGAGTTGTTCAGCAAGGTTTCAATGACCTTAAAACTACAACCAATCAAAATCTCCAAAATCTGGTTACCAATTTTGAGCCTGGTATTGTGTTTGGACCTAATGCTGTTTCAACGGTAATTACCCCTTATGTTTTAGGGGTCATTAAAGACATCCTTAAAGGTGCAGGTGAACAAAACGCCACCATTACCAGTACAAAACGGATGCCTGTACAGCAAGCGACCGCAATGTTTCGCAACCTTGAAAACATCGGTATTGCCAAACAAAGATTGCTGTACGGAAATTTAGGAAACTTGATTATCGACGTTTACGAGCAACAAAAAGCGGCTGGTGCTGATAAAGATACCATCATTCGCGCAATGACGGAAAAAATCAACGAACTGGGGCCAGAGCGTATTTCCAAACATATGGGCGATTTCAACAAATTAGCAGTGATAGATATTGCGCCTAGTTCTATAACGAACCATCCGGCTTTTAGAAATGCAGTTAAAAAAGAACTGGAATCAGGACGTGTTAAGCATGCAATACTGGATTTGGACAAAGACCCAGCCTTTCATTTGGAAATTCCGAACTTGAACACAAGTATTTCGACAGCATTTGTTTCGAGTGAAACGGATGAAGACGCTTGCTGATGAATCTTTAATTTCACCTTTTATAAAACAATACAATGGCAATCCTAAATCAAATCATTTCAGAATCTTACCTGGCAAATAACCTCTTTGGAAATAGAAGGCCCAAATTATCGGAAGTTGCTACAACGCCCGCAGAACCCATAAAATTACCAGACTGGATTTTAAAAAAGAGATACGTTACTGAGAATGTTGATGCACTTAAATATGAGCCAGCAATTCTGGTAGGAGCTTTAGTTCGGCTGTATGAGGATGGCTCTTTTCAGGATTATGCTACAACTTACAACGTGAAAGATGATAATTTCCCTCCAGAAATGATCAAGGTTGAAACTCCCAGCAATTTCTATGAAGAGGTTTTCAACAACAGTACCAGTTTTAATGCCAATTTCGTAATCGGAGGTCTCAGTATTGCGCTTGACGAAGTTTTGAAAATTACTTACACAGAAACGAATTATGCGATTCTGAAGAAATATGATCAGGAAAAAATTGATAGACTTAGGGCTGGAATCGAAAAACATGAGGACGCCCAATTAAAAGATTGGGCTTTGGTAAGAGGTGTGGTTATTCTTGATTGTACTTACACCAGAAATAAAAGTACAAGTTTCGATGCTGATTTAAATGCAAGCTGGGTATCGATTGGAGGCAAGTTATTCAAGCAAGAAGGCAATACCAATAACTTCCGACTGGTTTCTATCGATTTGGAGCCATTGTTTTTGGTAATATAGATCATCTATTTACCAATATACCACCCTTCAGAAAAACCGGGTACGAATGTATTTTCATTTGTACCTGGTTCTTCATGTTAAGCATCGTAATTATTTTGTTATAAACGCAACTCAAAATCCTTCTTGCTTAGAGAATCCCAATTTAATCCATTCAGAAACTCTTTCCTAATTTCATTCATTGATGGCAAACGAAACTCCTCCAACACACCATAACTCCCCCACTTTCCCGCTCAAATTTGAGCTTTTTATTGACGAAGTTGAAAAAAGTGCCTTTCGGAGTCGAAGCATTTTGTCGACCATTCTGACCGCGACCTTTCTAGCAGCATTAGCGGTGTATAACTCTTTACCACCAGAATACAACTGGCTTCAAAGCAGATTATATTCTTTAGAACGTGCCGCTCAATGGGTTGCTTTCCCAGACGAGTTGAATGTATCAACTTTTGATTGTCCAACATGCCCGTCTGCAATACCTTCAGATAACAAATTAGAGAACAGCTTCACGCATCTTGAATTTGTTACAAATTTCAAAAGCCTTCTTAGTTGGAGAGCGGGTGTTCTGGACTCTATCGCAAAGGACTCTGCCACTTTTCCAAAGCAAATTCGGCTTAAGTTTCCAGACTCTTATTTTGACAGAAACAAAGATCAAACAACATCTCAGGTAAACAAAGAAGAGAATTCAAAATGCTGCTGTCCTACCGATTATTTGGGTAAAAGCGATTTAAGATTTGTTCCAAGTCGTTTTGACACTTCAGATTTTTTACTAGCATATACCACGTTGGAGGGTATGCATTTTGCTAATCGGCAAGAACTGAACGGCATGCTTCAAACGTTAGGGCGTGCCCGGGTAGAAAACTCACTGCTCATTCGAATGCCAATTTTGGGTGTATCATTTGACGTTAATGCTTTGTTGGTAATTTCAGCCGCTGCTTTTTCAATTCTCTTTTTTTTATTGTTCCACAGTTTAACAAGGGAACGTAAAAACCTTGTATTGATTTTCAAATTAGGTGATTACTACGAAATAGAGGATGTTTATTTGTATCAGCTATTATCAATGGGACAGGTATTGACAGTTCCAAGTAGTATAGACGAATATATCCGATCTAAAGAGGAAAATCGCATTATTAAACCAATCTGGTATGATTGGTTATATAATCGAGTATTGCGTTTTGTGACGCTTACCCCCATTATCATTCCGCTGATACTATGGGCAGTTATATACTTCAACGATCAGAATACACGTAGTTTTGGAGACGCCATCAATGGCGCACTGACCAACAGCAACTTCAATATTTCAATCTTCCTGGCTATCCCTATGTATTTGATGGGTATATTCTGTATCAAAGAATGGTGGGAAATGAATCAAACCTGGCGCAAAGAGGCGAAAGACATTAAGCATAAATTACTTGCCGGGATTACGGAGGCACCTTCTGAAAAGGCTGATAAAGCGGATGCTTAATTTTTGAATTGTCCGTTCTTAAAACATAGGGCCTGTTTAAATTTCAATTATCAGCCCATGTGCGGCTCAACATTGAAATTTAAACAGGCTCTATGTTTTAATAAATGATACCCCATGAAGTAAAACCCACTCTTTTAATGGGGCTTGAATATGCTGGATGGATTTTCAGAGGTAATTCGTCCATAAAATTCAATTGCGTATCGATCCGTCATACATGCAATGTAATCACAAATGGTTCTGTATTGATGATCAACATCATTGGGCCTTTGCTTGTATAACACTTTAAAATCATCTGGCAATAGAGCAGGCGGATTATTACCATTCGGTCTTAAAAATTCAAATATTTCCTTTACAATTGTTTTACCTCTAAGTTCTTGCGCCTGTAGCTTAGGTGATAGGATTTGTGTTTTAAATGCAATTCTTTTAAGTATTTCTATTCTTATCAAATCAGCAGGTTCAAGCCAAATTTTTGAAAAGGCAGGTGCTTCTTTGTTTAGATCAAACCTAATATTGTTTACAGAGTGCTTGACTAACTGGGACGAGAAGTGCCCCCGTGTATAGCCATTTTTTGTGATTAAATTGTTATACCTAGTTGAATACTGGTTTCCTAAAAACATGTATTCTTCCTTTGAAAACACTTCTTTATCTAACTTTTTAACCCAATCAAGCGGCAAATCAAACATAAACTTATACAAATCAGAAATTATATCTTTAATAACTTTAGCATTAACTTCATATTTTTTGCCATTGTTGCCACTCCTAGCAAGTATTTCATTTACTTCATTGCTTATTTCATCATAAAAAGATTTTTCTTGAACAAGCATATCTATTGGGGAAATAAAACCGGCCTTGAATGCGTCTTCCAAATCGTAGGTTGAATACGTTATATCGTCAGCAATGTCCATAATTTGACACTCTATCGTTTTAAAGTTAGTATACTTGGGGTCACCGGACACTCTTTTTTTAATCTGCTCTACTAATTGAACTTCGTTAGAATAATAACCCTTATAGACAACTTTTTCAGGATTGCTTGAATTTATAATTTGTTCGCTTATATTGGAATCATACTTTAATATCGCAGCTAACGATCGGAATGTCAGATTTAAACCGCCGCGCCAATCGTATCCATTCTCGTCAAACCCACCCCTGGCTAACAGGCCTTTCTCATTGTGGATTTTCTTCTCAATTTTAGATATTATCCTAAGCGTTTGAGCATTCCCTTCAAAACCACCAAACTCCTTCATACATATAGCCAACATTTCTTCGCCCTGATGCCCAAAAGGTGGATGTCCAATATCATGCGCGAGTCCTGCAAACTCAACCAGATCTAAATCAATTTTAAAGTCATCATCTAATGAATCATTTAGTTTTATTGCAATAGACTTCGATATCTGCGCAACCTCTAATGAATGGGTAAGTCTATTTCTGAAAAAATCAGATTCATTATTGGGAAACAATTGTGTTTTCCCTGCCAAACGCCTAAAGCAATGCGAATGGACGACCCGAGCAAGGTCTCGCCGGAATTCTGTTCTATACTCATTTTGATCATTTGGATCAAAATGAGACTCTTTGTGGTATCTGGTTCTGTCACGTTTAGTATACATCATAGATTTTACTTTTCTTTATTTTGATTTTCTTCTGTAGTTTCTGCCGATGAATTAGCATCTTCGTCCTCTTTGATATTTTCAAATATCTTAGGAATATACAACTCCTCTATGATGGATTCTTGGGCACTCTGAAAGGACTTTAGCGTCAAATTTTCTTTAGGCTCTTTTTTTATCATGTTTTTAATTTTTATTTAAAGAAATCACCTGGCCGCAATTTAGAATTTATAAGAAAATCCAAAATCTCCGCCTGGCAGTACTTCTCTAGTTTCTTCAATATAGTAACCACCAACGGCAATTTTCAACCCAAATCGTCTGCTCAGATAAATATCCCAACCAGTACTTACAGACATGTAATGTGTAAACTTAAAATCTGAAGAATTTGAACTTGGATTCAGTGTTTTCACATTTGAATTGTAGGAAAAATCGATAAAGCCTCCTTTATAATAGAAAAATTTAAAACCCGCCCCTACCAGGATTTGTTCGTCTGGAATTACCCCACCACTAACGTGAAAGCCAATTCCTGAAAGTCCACCTATACGCGATTGAAGGCATAAGCCAATACCGGAGTAGTTCGTACCTGCACCAATCCCTAAACTGAGGTAGTTTCTTTTTCGTCGTTCGGCTTTATCGGGCCTGGATGAACTGCCACCAGAAACCTTGTTTTCGGCTTTCGATTTTGCATTTTCGTATAGGGATGTTTTCCCTTTGTCATCCAAATCGTCTTCCATATCATCTTGGTAGTTTTCGTTCCTTTGATTTTGTTGGACAATATCTGTAGAGAGAAAAGTTATTTTGCTGGTCAGATCTGAAACGGTTGAGGTTAACAAAGAGTTTTGGTAACGCAAAGACTGATTCGTGGCAACATAATCCGTCAATGCAGCACTAAATCGAGACACTTCCTCTTCTCTAGCTTTCAATAACAAAGACGTTGTGTAAAAATCCTGTAAAGCAGACGCTAGTTTTTTTTCATTAATATCAAGCTGGCTGGCTAGATAATCAATGCGATCTCTGGAAGTTGCATTTTCATTTTTCAGGCGGTAATTCTCTTTCACAAGGCGATTAACCCTTTGCTGCTTTTCCTCTAGCTGCTTTTTGGTTACCCGATAGAGATCATCACTTTGAAGAAAAGCAATGGACGGAAATATAAGAAATAAAAAAAATACAGATAAGTATTTATTCATCTTCAAGAAGCTTTTTTGCATGCGTAATATCGTTTTCGATGGTATTGTAATTTTCACCTATCTTTTCACAAGACCAATCCGAAAAACTTCGAAGTTTATCTCGGTAAAATAAAAGGTCGATCTTTTTAGGAACCAAATCATCCAAGGCTTTTTGTTTGTCGTCCAAGGAAGACGATACATAATCGGCCTTTGCTTTAATTTTGATGCAAAGTGATTCTGAATTGGGGTTTGTATTAATATTTACCGTTTGATTTATTGGAGGAATTGATACAACTTGGTTTCCAGCTTCGGGTGGATCTTGTTTGAAAAACACAACAAGTAGACCAAATACTCCCGCAATTAAAGCAGTTATAATGGTTGCCTTACCACTCGGAATGTCTTTTTTGTTTTCCATAGGATTTCGATTTTAGTGCTTGATTAGGTGCTTTGGTTAGAAATTAGGAGGCATAATGCTCCATAAAATAATAATCAAAATTTACGCCTCAATACTTCTTAGGCCCAAAAGGCCGCAGAAACCGAAAGTACCGGGAAACATATCTTCAGACTAACGATACGATCAATTGTTACTTGATCTTTAATGACAATCTTTTGTAAGTCTGTAATGATTTTTAATGATTGTGTATCACTTATAAAATCCATTAAAAAAAGCCCTTTCTGGCAATTCATCGCATAATTTATTCATTCCAAATCAATCACGATGTATAAATCGGTTTGACGAAAATAAAATCCCCAAAAGACCCGATGTAAAATTACATACAATCTTTTATTCCTTAAAACATCTACGTCAAAAAAATCATATATAAATACATAAAATATCACATACTGACTTTATTTAGAGTATGGTATTTGCGCCATAATACTAGGTGCTCCCCCCCCATCCTACCCACCAACCAAATACCCCCCCGGCACCACATCCGACAACCAAACCCCGTTATTTTCCTGGTAAAAAGCAATACCCGCATTATAGGCCGCCCGCGCTTGCACCTGCAAGATCACCACCTTGCCCGCATGCCTGCTACCGACCATCCTGGCTGTTTTTTCATCGGCCGACAAATGCACATACTGCCGTCCCATGGGCAAGAGCCCTTTTTCAAGGATGCTTTCCAGATTTCCTGCCACTGTGCCGTGGTACAGGATTTCGGGCGGTTCAACTACCTGTTTTACGATCTTTTCTTCTGTGGAATGACCGTAATAAGCCCGGATCTTGCCCCCTACCATTTCAAAGCGCTTTTTTTCTGACTGTGCGAGGATCGCGTGCAGCATTTGTTCGTCGGCAGGCATGCCCCTTTCCTTTAGCGCGGCCAACAGATCCGCAATGCGCACCCACCCCTGTGGATCAAGCGTGAGCCCATATTCAGCCGGGGCATGACGCAGGGCATGGGAGATGGTTTTGGATATTTGGGTGATCGTGTGTTGCATGTTATAAAGGATTGTCGCCTGATTAACCCGGAAGGTGGATGGATGGTTCCCGGAAGTTAATGGTTATTGTGTGGGCCGGGTGGGTCACTTTGCACCGTTACAGGTGGGTCAATATGGGCCGTTATAGCAAGTTAGGGTCTGGATCGCTTGGCGTGGGTGGGTATGGAACGTCCGTTTACACGTCGGAAGCGTCCCGAGACGCTTCC
>CAIVGO010000241.1 GCA_903905445.1 uncultured Bacteroidota bacterium | reverse complement strand
TTGGAACCTGGATCCCGCAACGGGGGAAGAGCGCTGGTACTATGAAGTGCCGCCACCGCACGATTTTGCCCCTTTAACCGTGACGGTGCATCCGCCTTATGTTCTGGCGACGAATACAGCACCCACTTTGTTGCAAACCCATGTGCTGGATATTTTTACCGGTAAAGAAAAATACGCACCCATTGATATTTTTGAAGTGTATGGATGTATTGAAAATCAGGCCTTTGCGCCCAATGGAACCTTTGATTTAAGCACCGGGAAACGCACAGGCGAACCCGCAAAATGGATCGCCAATGCCATCCTTCGGAACGGAATTGCCTGGAAAAGAAATTTTGTGGATGCTGGCTTTTTCACCTCCTTTGCCTTGCGCAATTACTACGACGGCGATATTACGGGTAGGCGCGATTGGACCAATCCCCCACCCTGTACGGCCATTGCAGGCTTTGATATTAAAACGGGAAAGTCCGTTTTTCAAACCAAAGTGTACAAATACACCCAATTTTCTGCGCCGGTACACGTCGATGGTGTTTTATACCATGCCAGTATTGCGATGATGAAAGAGGGTACATCGGGCGTTTGGGCCTATAAAATGCCATAATTCGATGCATAAAATTGTTAAAATATCAGCATTTCGCGCAATCATGATTTTTGGATTTATCGCTACTTTACTGGGCTGCGGGGATGGGAAACCCAATATTTTCAGCAGCAACGGTTATCATATCAGCAAGGAAAAAGTCTGGTATAAAACCTCCTCCGGTATGGATATAAGGATCGCTGAAATAGTGGGCGCCGATGCTAAAACCTTTGTCGTTCAATCGTTTACAAGCAAAGCAACCGGTCATGCATCTGAATACGGAAAGGATCAACGTTGCATTTACTATGCTGGTGCGGCTTTACCAGCTTGCGATGTAGCAAGTTTTGAATATGTCGGCGGCGGTTATAGCAAGGATAAAAATCGAGTGTATTATATGTCTGGTATACTCTGCGACGATGTTGCACATTTTGAAATGATGGATGATCAATTTGCGAAAGACGCGTCGCATGTCTATTTTGGGAATAGTGTACTTTCAGACGATCCAGCCCATTTTAAAAAGATCGGAAATGACACATCCAATTATTATACAGACCGTTACAAATGCTGGTACGGCATCCATGATTTAAAAGGAATAGACCCCAAAAAACTTCGTTACATCGGTCCGGATGCGGCAACGGATGAAACCCGGGTATTTTACCAAATGAATGAAGTGGAAGGGGCCGACGTAAAATCGTACCAATTATTGGATAAACAGTATACCAAAGACGCGCATAATGTGTACCGGGGAGGCCAGGCCATAGCAAGCGCAGATCCCACCAGTTTTCGAGTGCTGGACCAGCATTACACCCTCGACCACAAGCAATGTTACTACGATTTGCAGGTCATCCCAACGGCCGATCCTGCTACGTTTCAATTGGTGGATGAATTCTATACGAAAGATGCGCGCTCCGTATTCATCAGCGAAAAACGCATAGAGGGCGCCGATCCTGCTACATTTCGGGTGCTCAATGGCAATGC